>JAQWOT010000163.1 GCA_029245725.1 SAR324 cluster bacterium
TTATCCATAAACAAAAAATAGGCTACTTTTTCCTTCTTATCAATCCTTGTTGAGAGGATGAGCAGATAACCCGATGAGGAGGAAAATATGTCAAGAAAGAAGACCTGGGATATTTCGGATGCCTTTTCGGGAATTGGTGCAACCCCTGATTCCCACAGATCCAAGAGTCTCCAACAAGACCTACCAACGCCAATGAGGGGGTGGCAGGAAACCGAAATATTCCAACCGCCTCTACTTTTCGGCAATGGTTTACGTCTTACGGACTGGCATCAACTGGAATGCCTTGCCCCGTGAAAAGTTTGGCGGGCTGAGCTCCTCGGCACTTCACGATAAATTCCAGCAATGGAGTGTGGCCGGTGTGGTTACTAAAATTTGGCAGCGAGGTCTGGCCGAATACGACGAACTGCAAGGAATTTCTTGGGCTTGGCAAGTGGCAGATAGTTCTAGCATCGAAGCACCACTGGCCAGAGAGTCCGCTGGTCCAAACCTGACGGATCGGGGAAAAGAAAGGCTCAAAACAACATGTTCTTGTCGACGAGAATGGCATCCCTATCTCGCTCGCTACTCGTCAGTGCAGCCAACCGGCATGACAGCGTGGCTCTGGAGCCTTTACTCAAAGCAGTCCTCGTTTCACCGACGCCAGCAACGCAGCGGAACTTGTGCCTGGATGCAGGGTACGTCGGCAAAGAGGAAGTCGTCCAATGCCATGGCTTCATCCCACACATCCGTGTCCACGAGGGGCGGAGAAAAAAGAGATGGAGACCAATCCCAAGTTCAAGGCGCGAAGATGGGTCGTCAAGTTGACTCACTCCTGTTCAATCGTTTTCGAAAGTTGATTCCCAGGTATGAAAAAACGGATTGCTCCTACCAGGCCTTGACTAGCTTAGCGGCAGCAATAATCACTTTGAATAAGATAATGTCTATTTATGGATAAGCTCTAAATGTGAGGCAGTCCGGAGTTTGGATTGGTTTCACTAGGATAGTCACCTAAAAATTCCTCAGACTCGAATAGAGACGAACTCATTTGACGGTTATAGTCAGATCTGGGAAAGCCAATCAAACGGATCTCTATTGCATTCACTCGAAGGAATGAAAGGAAATTCACATGCTTACAGCCCAAGAGGCACTGATGCGGTTGCAGGAAGGCAACAAGCGTTTTGTGGAAGGACAATCAACCTATAATAACAATGACACACGCCGCCGAAATGAATTGGTGGATGGTCAAACGCCCTTTGCCATCATTTTGGGTTGCTCAGATTCAAGAGTTCCAGCCGAGATTGTCTTCGATCAAGGACTTGGGGATCTATTTGTGATTCGAATCGCTGGAAATATTGTCGCCCCTTCCCAAATAGGGAGTATTGAGTTTGCGGTAGAGACCTTTCAGACTCCCTTGGTCGTCGTGCTAGGACATACACGCTGTGGAGCTGTCGCAGCGACGTTAAATCAAATCCGTCAACCCCAAGCCAGTCGCTCTCAGCATCTGCGTTCGATTGTGGAGCGTATTCGTCCTGCAGTGGAACCCTTATCAGAAATTCGGACCGATCTCACTCACGAACACCTGCTTGAACGGGCAATCCGATCCAACGTAAGAATGTCTGTCAATCAGTTGCGACATGGATCTTCTTTCTTGGAAGAAATTCATGATAGTGGTTCTCTTTGGATTGTTGGAGCCGAGTATTCTCTTGAAAGTGGACAAGTAGATTTTTTTGAGAGCCAACACTAATTTATATTTGCTTCATTCGAATCATAATGAAATCCTTGAATTCGAATCATCTAGTCATTAAAGAAACTAATCTTTATTGCAGATCTGAGAGTCTATGAAAATTTAAAAAAATAATTTTTTAAATAAGCCAATTACAAAAGAGATTTAATTTTAAATTCACCGTAAGAACTAATTTAGTATCTAAATGACAAAAATAACGCTCAATTCTATCATAAAAATAATTTAATTATTAAAAATTAAATTATAACGTTATAATATTAAAATATAATACAAAGATTCTGATAGATGGTAGAAACTCGTTTTGAGTCAAACAATGCAAAGCCATTATAGTGGTATTTCGTTGTTTAACTGTTTTTTAATCAAAGAAAGGAGAAGGTCATGAAGAGACTTATTTCATTACTAGCAGTCTGTCTGTTGGCTTCAACTGCAACTGCTGCAAAATTAAATATGCTGATTAATCAGTCGCCATGGTTTGATGGATTTCGTAAAACACTTGTCATGTATGAGGAGGAAACGGGAGAAACTATTGAACTCGATGTGACACCCTATCCAGGAATGTCAGAAAAAATAAGGAATAGTATTAGATCACCAGAAGCCATATACGATATCGTCATTACTTCGACTGAATTTATGGCTACTTATGCCAATAGCGGAGAATTTATTAATTTCAATGATATCGATCCAGATTTCAAATTAGATAGTGGAATCTGCGGTTACCAAGACACTAGCTATTGGAATTATGAAACCAGATCATTTGATGCAAAGAATGGTGAGTTTATTGGTATTCCAGTAAATGGCAATGTACAGGTTCTATACTATAGAAGAGACTTGTATGAAGAGAAAGGACTACAACCTCCAAAGACATGGGATGATTTGATTAAAAACGCAGCTGAATTTCACAATCCTCCAAGAATGTATGGAATGATTCAGAGATCGGAACGTGGTGCCGTAACCTATAATTTTGGTCCATACATGTTTAGCCACGGTGGCGCCGTTTACAAGGACCCTCAGAATGGAGATTTCAGTATCGTTTTCAACAGCGAAAACAATAGAAAAGCCTTGGAGAAGTATCTAGAAATCCGAGACAAGGTTGGCCATCCAAATGCTCACTCAATTGGTCAAGGAGAGATGATTCAGTACTTACGAACGGGTAAAGCAGCTCATGCAATCGCTGTTATCGCAGCTTGGGGAGGAATGGATGATGAGGAAAAATCTGCTGTAATTGGCAAGATGGGTGCGGCCTTGATTCCAAGTGGGCCCAATGGGAGCGCAAGCAGTCTTGGACACTGGGAGGCACACATTCCAAAGAACGTGAAGCCAGAACATCAAAAGGCAGCTCTGAAATTTCTTAAATGGCTTGTAACAAAAGAAAATCAGATCAAATACACAGAAAATGGTGCTGTACCAGTAAGGTGTGATCTGATTTATTCTCCAATAGCGAAAGAAGATCGATTTAGATTCATTGAAGCTCTTGGACAGAACTCTGAAGTTGCTAAGTTTATTGCACCGACAGTAACCGCAGTAGAGTCAACAGCCATTACGAATCTTTACCTGAATAAAATTGTTGCAGGTGAGATATCAATTGTTGATGGCTTGAATCAGGCAGCTGAAGAATTACATAAAATCACTGCCGATAACGGTATGAAGACTGGAATGCTGCCCAAGCTCAAATAGTAAATAAACTAGGGCGGTTCATCCGCCCTTTGAGTAAAACTATGGAAAATCGTTCAAAAGAAACTGACAGGTATTGGAATGTTTTATCCCTTGCACCACTATGCTTACTTCTGTTTTTTCTAACAATCATTCCTCTGCTAAGCCTTATCTATACATCATTCTTCAAAGTTACATGGAGTGGTGGTTATTTGTATGAAGGAGTTGGTTTTCAAAACTTCTTCGATTTAGTTGAGAATAAATTTTACATTCCTGGTGTTAAAAATACTATTCAGTTTGCTCTAATTACAGTCATAATTCAGATTTTAATTGCCTACGTAATTTCAATTGTTCTCAATAAAATTAAATATAGGATTATCTATCTATCGATTTTCATGCTGCCAATACTTTTGCCGCCAATTGTGATTGGCTCAATTTGGCGGTTGATGTATGGTTTTGATTTTGGACTTTTCAATTACTTACTTTCATACCTCGGAATAATGCCAATTGATTGGTTGGGAGATCCTAAAATTGCTTTCATATCTATTATTATTCTTGATATTTGGCACTGGACTCCTTTTTCAGTTATTTTGTTAATTACAGCCATTGAAGGAATTCCGAAAGACATACTTGAAGCAGGCTTAGTTGATGGAGCAAACTTTTTGAAAGAGGCTTACTATTTAATCACTCCATTGATTATGCCTACAATTATTGTAGCGAGTCTCTTTAGATTTATAATGTCATTCAAAGTTTTCGATGAAATTTATCTACTAACTCAAGGTGGACCTGGAACTGCTACGGAAGTTGTCAGCTTCTCTATTTATGAAACATATTTTGAGTCTGACAATATTGGTCTGGGTTCGGCAATGTCTGTAACCACTCTGATCTTAATTATTCTTATCATGTATGCTGTTCAGAAAATTTATATAAAGCTGAGATTGAACGCGCATGACTAGATTCTTATCACATTCACTATTAGTGATTCTTTCATTCATTTTCTTGCTTCCATTTGGTTGGATTGCCAGCCTAGCGTTTAAACGCCAAATTGATATTCTCATGACTAATATTATTTCACCTATTAGTTATGGAAATTTCATTAAATTGTTTGCATCGAAAGAATCTACATTTAGTAATGATATCCTAAATTCTTTATTTATTGGATTGAGTTCTACACTTATTGTGCTGATTGTATGCTCACTCGCGTCATTTACACTGACGCGATTAAAAATCGAAAAATGGGTGGGAATTATTATTTTTGGATGGTTGTTGGTGTTCCATATGATACCACCCATTACATTCATTGGCTCCTGGTTTGTTTTAGCAAATTCACTTGGTTTGTTTAATTCTTACAGTGCACTCATCATTGCTCACGCTACAATAAATTTACCATTAGGACTCTTTATCATTACTAACTATATGAAAGAGATTCCTCATGAAATTCAGGAAGCTGCAGTAATTGATGGTGCGTCCAATTATCAAACTTATTTTAAAATTTTTCTACCCTTGCTATTACCTGGTTTGTTCACAGCGGCAATAATTATTTTTCTCTTCAGCTGGAATGACTTCATGATATCTATCAACCTTTCTGCAAAAGCAACACAGACTGTCCCTGTTTCAGTAGCCACCTATGCTCAACAGTACGAAGTAAGATATGGAGAAATGGCGGCAGGCTCACTGGTTTCATTAGTACCTGGGCTATTACTTACAATCTTTGCAAATCGCTATATTGTGAGAGGAATAACCGCTGGTTCTGTGAAATGAATTTTAGCTTATCATTTAAAAGGATAGTCAATGAAACTTGTCTTCATCTTGTTTGATTCACTTAATCGTCATCTCCTTTCGCCCTATGGTGGACAAATTAATACCCCAAATTTTAAACGGCTTTCAGAGAAGGCTCAGACATTCAATAAACACTATGTTGGAAGTTTGCCTTGTATGCCAGCTCGCCGGGATATGCATACTGGTCGGCTAAGTTTTTTACACAGAAGTTGGGGCCCGTTGGAGCCCTTTGATAACTCCTTTCCTGAAATTCTTTTCAAAAATAATGTCTACAGCCATCTAGTAAGCGATCATTATCACTATTGGGAAGATGGTGGCCTTACCTATCATAATCGCTATGACAGTTATGAATTCATTAGAGGGCAGGAGGGTGATGCATGGAAGGCAATGGTAAAGCCACCTTGGGAACGCCTGAAAGAGAAATATGACTCCAATCAGCTATCAACGGAGAATAGAAATTACTTTAGAAACAATATCATCAATAGAGAGTATTTACTCACAGATGAAGATTACCCATGTGTTCAATGCTTTAATCATGGAATTGAATTTCTAGAAAACAACCATGAAGCAGACAACTGGCTATTGCAGATTGAAACATTCGACCCACATGAACCTTTCACTGCACCAATGCGTTTTCGGAATAATTACGAAACCAATTGGAAAGGGGGAATCAGGGATTGGCCAAAATATGGAAGAGTTGAGGAACTCGAAGACGAATATAACGAGCTAAGGTCAAATTATTTTGCACTCCTTGAATTATGTGATGAGCAACTGGGTCGTGTTTTAGATTATTTTGATCAAAATGATCTTTGGGCTGACACCGGCTTAGTGGTAACTACAGATCATGGGTTTTTACTAGGTGAGCACGATTTCTGGGCTAAAAACAGAATGAATATGTACCAGGAAATCGTCAACATTCCCTTCTTCCTCTACCATCCAAATCAAAATCAATCACAAGAGTGTAATTCACTGACACAGACGATCGATATCTGTCCTACGATTTTAGACTTTTTTGGGGTTGATCCTCCATCGGAGTGTCAGGGTCAATCTTTACTCAGAGTCGATGCAGAGAGCTTCAATCATCGAGAAGCTCTGATTTATGGATATTTTGGTGGTGCTGTGAATGTAACTAATGGCGAGTATACCTACCACAGATATCCTTTTGACTTGATGCAACAGGAAATTTTTCAATACACCTTAATGCCAACTCATATTCGTCAACATTTTTCAGTTGATGAATTACAGCACGCAATGTTGAACGAGCCATTTGACTTCTCCAAAGGAGTACCCTTACTAAAAGTTCCTGTAGTTCAACGTTCTCCAATTCATCAGTATTATGGTCCTGGCTGCATGATAGAGAATGATACTAGACTCTATAATATTATTGATGATCCAAAACAGCAAACGATGATCAAAGATTCGAAAACTGAATCAACGATGACTGAGTATATTTCTCAATTGATGAAATGGAATCAAGCGCCACCAGAAGCCTTTACTAGATTACAGATCTGAATCTCTGAGTTGTTCAGCAGAAGAGACGATATTTTCGTAGAGATGAGCCACACTACGATTTGTTAACGTTGATTCTTTAAATAGAACACCGGTTGTATAACTGATTAGAGGTTCAACCTTAACAGGATAAATTTCATGGCTCTGCAAAATCTTTTTCATCATCGAAGGTAGTCTGAGGATGTATTCGCCCTGAACCGTCAATTGAATACCCAAATAGATTGATGTGGTTTCCAGAGCATATACTGGATTTTGAATTTGATTTCTTATGCAAAATTCTTTGACACCATTATTGTCGTAAGTTTCGTTGCCCCAAGAAATCCACTGATACTTTGTTAAGTCCTTCACTGGTTTTTCACTTTTGAAAATTGGATGAGACTTATGGGCGTAAACAATTTGTGAAAGCGGAAGCAATCCACGATAGCGTACTGGCTTTTGGATTTTTTGATAATTGGGTTCAGCTCCTAATATGAGCGTGATTTCATCTTTAATTAATTCATCACGCAGCGTTGTAACAGATCCGTATTTTATATTTATAAAGACATGATTATTGTTTCTTTGATATTCCGCAAGAATTTTTGGGAGTAACACTGTACTCCAAGCATGGCCCGCTCCAATCGTAATTTGATTCCTATTTTTAATTTCTTTCAATCTTTTGATTTCAACCAGGGCCTTGCCTTCTTCTTCTAGCAATTTTAACGCATGCTCATATAAAATTTCACCTTCTGGTGTTAAGTTCACTCCACGTATTGATCGTTCAAAAAGTTGGACACCAAGTTCATACTCTAGGTTTTGAAGTGTTTTACTGACGGATGGTTGTGAAATATTTAAACGTTGTGACGCACTGTTTATACTTTTGCTCTCAACAACAGCAATAAACTGCCTAATTTCTCTTGATAGCATTATTTCTAAGAATAAAAATTTATGAAAAACACTATTGTTTTTTTCACTGATCAGCAAAGAGGAGATACTCTCGGAGCTAATGGCAACCCATCAGGTTTGACTCCCAATCTAGATTATTATGGAGCCAAAGGGATCAATTTTCGAAATGCATTTACACCCCAACCTGTATGCGGTCCAGCTCGATCTGTGATGCAAACTGGAAAATTTGCAACGAAAACAGGTTGTTTCCGCAATAAAATTCCTCTAGATCTATCCGAATGGACAATCGCTAAAACTCTAGAGGCAAATCATATCCAAACAGCATATTTTGGTAAGTGGCATCTTGGTAATCCAGACTCATTTGGAAGTGTAATCAAACCAGAAAGAGGCGGCTATGAGTTTTGGCTTGCTGCCAACCTCCTTGAGTTCGTTTCCAATTCCTATGACACACGCCTGTACGATTCCAATAATGAAGAAGTTCGTTTACCCGGATACCGTATTGATGCAGTTGTAGATGCCGCGATTCGTTATGTCTATGAGAATCAAAACAAACCATTTTTTATCTTCATTTCCTTGCTTGAGCCACATCATCAAAATCATCTTGATAATTATCCGGCCCCTCATGGATATGAAGAAAGATATCGAAATTCCTGGATTCCCTTGGATTTGCAAGCTCTAAGTGGTTCTACCTACATGCATCTGCCTGGATATTACGGAATGATCAAACGGATTGATGAAGCATATGGTCGTTTGATTGATGCACTAGCCAGTTTGAATCTGTTTGAATCCACCAACGTGATCTTTACTTCAGATCATGGCAACCAATTCAAGACCCGAAATGATGAATACAAGAGGACTCCCCATGATAGTGCTACTCACATTCCACTAGTTTGCACAGGCGGAGATTTTCTGATTTCTCGCACTGTCAGACAAATCGTAAGCTTAGTTGATATTGTTCCAACAATTCTCGACCTTCATCAATTAAATATTCCTGAAGATCTTCATGGTAAATCACTGCTGCCACTGTGCTACGAGACACATCCAAGCTGGAATAATGCAGCCTTGATTCAAATCAGCGAAACTCAGATAGGCCGTGCCGTTCGGACAGAAAAGTGGCTATACGGTGTAACTGGTAATGGAGATCCTTGGAGCGACAGCGCGGCAAGTCTTTATACAGGAACTTACCTGTATGATCTCCAGGCAGATTCGGCCCAGCTACACAATCTCATTAACTATCGCTCTCACATTCCAGTGCAGCAGGAGCTCAGATTACTGCTGAAAGAACTGATGATTCAGGCTGATGAAGCTGACTTTGAAATTGAGATCACGGATTCTGATCAAGAATACAACCAGCTGAAGTCAGAAAACACTTTCCCTTATTTTCCTGAATATCTGGTTGATTTTCGTTGAATAAACGCATTTGAATGTTGCCATTTTCTTTCTCCATAATTCTTCCAAAGCCTCTTGGAGTGTAACGAATTCCTTGATTTGATTCTTCTGAGAATTGAGCTACCCTCCTTTGATATTTTTTCAAGCAGACTTCCAGCTACTCATCCAACCTTTTCGTGTTTCATAGACAAATGGCGAATTCCTTCCGCTTCTCCATCGACCGTGGAGGCACATTTACTGATGTGTATGCCGAGGTGCCTGGAGAACCCGGCTTTCGTGTGGTCAAGCTACTCTCTGAAGATCCAGCACACTACCCTGATGCACCCCGCGAAGGCATCCGTCGGATTCTTGAAGAAGTCACCGGTCATCCATATCCCAAGGAAGGCTTCGTGTCGTCTGATATCGACTGGATCCGAATGGGAACCACGGTTGCTACGAATGCCTTGCTTGAACGAAAAGGTGCGAAGACGTTACTTGTGATCACTAAGGGCTTTGGCGACCTGCTGCAAATCGGCAATCAGAACCGGCCACGCATTTTTGACCTGGAGATCCGCAAACCTGAGTTGCTGTATCAGCAGGTGCTTGAGGTCGATGAGCGGGTTCGACTCCGCAGAGCGGATGATTTACATCCCGGTATTGTGGGTACCACTGGTGAAGAGTTCCTTATTCTTGAAAAACCTAACCTGGAAAAGGTTTGCAACTCCTTAGAAGAAGCTAAACAAGCGGGTATTAAAGCCGTAGCGGTTGTCTTTCTACACGCCTATGCGTTCCCACAGCATGAACAGGATGTCGGAGCGTTGGCCCGAGAACTTGGCTTTACGCAGGTTTCGCTCTCTCACGAAGTGATGCCGATGGTTAAAATGGTAGCACGTGGTGACACAACGATGGTAGCTGCATATCTCACCCCACACATCCGCCAATACCTCAATAGCTTCCGCTCGGGTTTTTCGGATGGACTGGAACAAAGCAACCTGTTCTTCATGCAATCCGACGGAGGCCTGACTGCCGCAGACCGCTTTCAAGGCAGCAATGCGATTCTTTCTGGTCCGGCTGGAGGAGTGGTGGGTTATGCGCTGACCACGGACCTTGGCAAGCCCGTGATTGGCTTCGACATGGGAGGCACCTCGACGGATGTTTCACGTTACGGCGGAGACTGGGAACATACCCGTGAGAGCGAAACAGCGGGTGTCCGTATCCAGGCCCCTCAACTGGACATCCGTACGGTCGCTGCAGGTGGTGGTTCCCGCCTGTTCTTTCGCCAAGGACGCTTTGAGGTTGGCCCCGAATCAGCAGGAGCCCATCCGGGTCCAGTCTGTTATCGTAAGCAGGGACACTTGGCAGTAACAGACGCCAATCTTGTACTGGGTCGGCTGCACCCTGACTATTTTCCACAAATCTTTGGTCTCCAGGAAAACGAACCGCTCGATCTGGCTGGCGCTCGAACTGTCTTACAATCCCTGACCGATCAGATCAACGATGAAACTGCGTCCACTGGGCAATCAGGTTGGACTGTCGAAGAGGTTGCCTTGGGATTCCTGCGTGTTGCGAATGAAACGATGATCCGGCCGATACGTGAGGTTTCCGTGCAGCGTGGCTTCGACATTCAGGAGCATGTGCTGGCCTGTTTTGGAGGAGCTGGAGGACAACATGCCTGTGCGCTGGCAAGAGATTTAGGAATCTCCCTCGTCTTCGTCCATCGTTTTGCCGGCATTCTCTCTGCCTATGGAATCGGGCTTGCGGATCTGACCACAGAACGCCAGGAACCAGCTGCAGAAGTGCTGGCCCAGGTTGGAGACCTTTCTCCCACTCTGCCCAGCAACCTAGCCGAACGTTTGACTGAACTGTCAGCTCAGGCAGCTGCAGAACTTCAGGAACAAGGAGCGTCTTCCTCCACCTTGCAGGTGCAGCACTTTTTGAACCTGAGCTATCAGGGAACCGACACTCACCTGATGATCCGGGAACCAGAGGATGGCAACTACGCCCTGAGTTTCCGACAAACCTATCTCCGTGAATACGGCTTTGAACTGGAGCGAGAAATTTTGGTGAATGACTTGCGTGTGCGTGTCATCTCCCCTTCTCCAAGTTTGCAGAAGTTCAAGGTTCCTCCATCCGAGGGTCCGGCTGAACCGATTGATCAGACCCGCTGCTACTTTGAGAATGGATGGCACCAAACCCCGGTCTTTCGCTGTGAATTACTGAAAGCTGGGCATCAGATTTCCGGACCAGCGTTGCTGCTGCAGGATACCTCGACGATCGTGATCGAGCTAGATTGTCGAGCAGAAATCAGCGAATACGGTGATGTGCTGATCCATGTCGAGGCCCCTACTCATCGGGAGGTTGGAATTACTCGGGACCCGATCCATTTGTCAATTTTCGGCAACTTGTTCATGTCGATCGCCGAGCAGATGGGCCGAACGCTGCAGCGCACCTCGATCTCGACCAACATCAAGGAGCGTCTGGACTTCTCCTGTGCGATTTTTGATTCTACCGGTGGCTTGGTAGCCAATGCTCCTCACTTACCGGTTCATTTGGGTGCCATGAGTGAAGCTGTACGGCAGCAGGTGCGGATCCAGGGAGATAACCTGCGGCCCGGAGATGTGCTGGTGACCAACCACCCACAGGCTGGAGGCAGTCATCTTCCCGACATCACCGTGATCACTCCTTGTTGGCAGGATGGACAACCCCTCTTTTATGTAGCAAGTCGTGGACATCATGCTGACATCGGTGGAATCACTCCTGGCTCGATGCCTCCCTTCTCTCGTACGCTGGCCGAAGAAGGGGCCTGTTTGAAGAGTTTCAAGCTCGTCGAGAATGGGATTTTCAACGAAGCAGGGATTACGGAGTTGCTAGAGGCCCCAGCTCGAATTCCCCGACTCCCTGGAGAATTGCCGATTGCTGGAACGAGGCTGCTGGCGGACAACATTTCCGACCTCAAGGCCCAGGTGGCTGCTAACCAGCGCGGTATTGACCTGATTCAGGAGATGGTCGAACACTGGTCGCTGGAAGTCGTGCAGGCCTACATGAAACACATCCAGGACAATGCGGAAGAGTCCGTCCGGCTGATGTTACAGCAACTCTCAGTTGGGAAAAATCTGCCAGAAGTTGGGACCATTCACGCAGTTGACTATCTGGATGACGGCTCACCAATCTGTCTTGCCTTGACCATTGATCGTCATGACGGCAGTGCTTGTTTCGATTTTGCAGGAACCGGCACGGAACTCTGGGGAAACCTTAACGCACCCAAGGCTGTCACTTACTCAGCAGTGCTCTATGCTTTGCGGAGCCTGATTCGTCAGGACATGCCGCTGAATCAGGGTTGTCTGAATTCCATCAAAATTCGCATCCCCAACGGTTCTCTCCTTTCTCCCTCTGAAGAGGCCGCCGTGGTCGGAGGCAATGTGCTCACCTCACAGCGCATCACCGACGTGATTCTCAAGGCCTTCGGAGCGTGCGCCGCTTCCCAGGGCTGCATGAACAACCTGACCTTTGGTAACGAACGTTTCGGTTACTACGAGACAATTGGTGGTGGTGCCGGTGCTGGCCCAAGCTGGCATGGTCAGTCCGGAGTGCACACCCATATGACCAACACTCGCATCACCGATCCTGAAATCCTGGAACGACGCTATCCGGTTTTGTTGCGAGAGTTTTCAATCCGGAAGGGATCTGGTGGAAAAGGCGAATTCAACGGAGGGGATGGTTTGGTGCGGGAACTGGAATTTTTGGAGAAGCTGCAGGTCGCAATCCTTTCTGAAAGAAGGAGCCACGCACCCTACGGCATGGCTGGAGGCAAAGACGGGCGGTGCGGTCGTAACCTCTTTCTACGTAAGAACGGTCCAGCGCTAAATCTTGGGGGTAAGAATGAGATCCAAGCTCAATCACAGGACCGCTTCCGTATTGAAACCCCCGGAGGTGGAGGGTGGGGTCAGGTGAAAGACTCATGAAGCCGAATCCAAACATTTTTCAAACAAAGTTTTCAGACTAACAGCGTTCAGTAGAATTTATTGGTCTGCAACTGCTGATTGCTCACAAAGATCCAGCAATTCCTGGATTTCGGCACCACGGGCAAAATCAGGTTGGTCGTTCACACCGCTTTGAATGCTCTGGATGAAGCGCTGGTACATGTTCGGTACACTGCCACATTCCAGTACCTCCCACTTGGCTTTGTCGATATTTGGACCCACACACCATTCCAAGGTCGTCATCGACTTGTCCAGATCGATGCGCAGGGAGCCTTCGCTACCGAAGACACGCAGCGCCACGGTGTTGTCATGGCCTGTCGCCCAACGGGAGGAATGGACAGTCCCCAGAGCGCCATTGGCATAGCGAACACTGATCACAAAGGAGTCATTGGCATCCAGAGTATACTCTCCCATTTGTGTGCCTTTGACATTTGGGAAGGTCTGGAGTGTACAGTGAAGGCTTAACAAGGGACCGATCGGATAAGTTGCAAAGTCAAGGATGTGGACACCAATGTCTCCCAAAGTACCCTTGCTTCCATGTTGAGTGGAGAGTCTCCAGAGCCACTTGTCCTCCTTCTTCCAATCTCCCCAGGCCTTGCTGACCAGCCAGCTTTGCAGATAGCTTGCTTCCACATGCATGATGTGACCGAGCTTTCCAGCCTGAATCAATTCATGCGCCTTGTGAATCGCTGAGGCATTGCGATAGCTGAAGTTGACCATGTTGATCACTCCAGCCTGTTGAGCTGTCTCAGCCATCTTCAAGGCATCAGCATGATTCTCAGCAAGGGGTTTTTCACAGAGAATATGCTTGCCAGAGGTCATTAGTGGAAGTGTGGTTGCACAGTGGAAACGATCTGGAGTGACGTTGGCCACCGCATCAAATTCGGTAAAGGCCAACAAACCTTCCAGGCTGCTGAAGGCCTGTGGAATGTTGTTCTTCTTCGCAAACTTCTGAGCAACAGTTAGATGAATGTCTGCACAGGCAACCAATTCAACGCCTTCGATTTTCTGAAATTCTTCGGCATGGCGCTGTGCCATTCCCCCCGTGCCAAGTATCGCTAAGCGAATCATCGTAATCCTTCGCTGCCAGGTTCATGGAGTTTAGGCCCTCTCTCCTGAATATCTTCAATCGGAGGAGTTGCCTTGCGAGTATAATTGTCCAGCCAGAGTCCTGGGGTAGGACAAGCCCACTTGACTGCGTTTTTCAGGACCAGTTGGATTTCGGGCTGATGATAGATGGGATAGGTTTCATGCCCTGGGCTAAAGTAGAATATTTTCCCATTTCCTCTTAGGTAGGTCAGGCCTGAACGGAAGACTTCGCCTCCTTGGTACCAGCTGCTAAAGATCATCTCATGGGGAGTTGGCACCTGGAAAGGTTCGCCGTACATTTCTGTCTGAGAAACTTCAAAATAGCGTCCCAATCCCTGTGCAATGGGGTGTCCGGGATTACAGACCCAAACCCGTTCCATTTCTCCAGCTTCTCGCCAGATCAAAGAGCAGGTTGTTCCCAATAGTCGCCTGAAGATCTTGGAATAATGCCCTGAGTGCAGCACCAATAGGCCCATCCCTTCGAGTACTCGAGCCTGAACACGATCAACGATCTGATCTTCCACCTTGCTGTGAGCTGCATGTCCCCACCAGGTGAGCACATCAGTCTGTTGCAGCACTTCTTCGGTCAAACCATGTTCGGGTTCCTGCAGTGTGGCAGTTCGAGCCTGAATTTCTGGGTCTTCATTGAGCGCATCAGCAATGCAGTTGTGCATGCCCATGGGGTAGACTTTCTGGACGATCTTGCTGGTTTGTTCATGAACATTTTCACCCCAGACAGTAACGCGAATCGACATGTTTCTCCGCTAGATTATAAATGTGACGATTGAGGAAAAAAGTTAACGCCTACCCTCACCTGAGTTGCAACGAGTGTAAAGTGAAAAAAACAGAGAAAATCTACTGAAGACGCCGTAGTTGTTGAAAAAAATCTGCCCTTGATTGTTTTTTTTGCAGCGCCTTTTGAACTACATCCATTTTGCCTCCTGGAGCTACTTGAAATAGGGAAGGATCGATATCATTGAGAAAGCGCGACATGGTTTGTGAAATCTCTTCTCGATAGCGCTTGCGTCGACGAGCCATTGAGAGGGTTAGCTCTTCTCGAGCTCTCGTAATGCCTACATAACAGAGTCGTCGTTCCTCTTCTTCACCACTTTCATCAAGACTTCGTTGGTTGGGGAAGATACCCTCTGCCATTCCCACTAGAAACAAATAGGGGAACTCAAGGCCTTTGGCGCTATGGAGAGTCATCAGGGTTACTTGGTTGCTGGCCGAATCTTCTTCCCGGTCATTCTGGGTAAACAGCATCACTCGCTCCAGGTAGTCTCGCAGACGTTTTTCAGGGTTCTGCTCTATAAACCGATCCAATCCTCGCATCAATTCCAGCACAAAGCCAACCCGCTTTTCTTTTGTCTTCGGATCGATTTTTTGTGTCTCCAGATCACGGATCAGCCCCACATCTGACAGCAAATCACGTAAGAGTTCCCCAAGTGGTTCTTGTTGAAAACGCTGCCGATAGCGCAAAATCATCCGTGCGAACGACTCCATGCTCATTGCAGCTTCAGTTGGAATTCTAGAGTGTTGCCGTGCCTGTTTGCAGATTTCAAAGAGTGGTTTTCCCAGTAACTGGCAGTAGTAGTTGGCCTGAATCAGAGAGGTCTTACCAATTCCTCGACGAGGATAATTGATGATCCGATGGAGGCTTACCTCATCAGAATGGTTATGAATCACCTTCAGATAGGCCAAGGCATCCTTGACTTCTTTGCGTTCATAAAAACTGGTGCCCCCAATCACTTGGTAAGGAATCCCGGAATCTCGCAAAGTTTCTTCAATTAGTCTGGACTGGAAATTGGAGCGGAAAAGGATTGCATAATCTGAGTGGGCGCGTCCGTGCCTCAGCACCTGAATCTTAATCCGACGGGCTACCAACTCTAATTCTTCGGTCTCATCTTTGCCCTCGATCCATTCCAGGGGCACACCGGTTGGCTTTTGAGACCAGAGCTCCTTTGGCATTCTTTGTGGGTTTTGCGAAATGACCTGATTGGCAGCCTTGAGGATTGTTGGTGTAGAACGGTAATTCTGTTCCAGGCGAATGATCTTGGCTTCTGGGAAGTCCTGTTCGAAATCAAGGATGTTGCGGACATCTGCTCCACGCCATCCGTAGATCGACTGGTCGTCATCACCCACCACACATAGATTGCGATGACGCTGGCACAGATGACACATCAGCTGGTACTGAACACGATTGGTATCCTGATACTCATCAACCATCAGATAGTGATATCGCTCTCGGATTGGTACCATGGCCTCAGAGTGTTCCTCAAAGAGCTTCAGGGTCAGTAGCAAGATGTCATCGAAGTCGATCGCATTGCAGCCTTTGAGAACGCGTTGATATTCCGCAAAGACTTGTCCAACTTGGGTGCTCCTGGTCGAGTTCCTCTGCTGAAGAAAATGATCTGGACCAAGTCCTCGATTTTTTGCTTGTCCAATCTCGTAGTGAACCCCTTTGGCATCAATCAAACCGGAATCTTCCAAATCATGATCTTCCATGATTCCTTTGATCACAGACTGCTGATCTTGGGTGTCATAGATCACAAAGTTTGAACGATATCCCAGTTGATCAATGTGCTCTCGCAGTAGCTGAACACCCAAGGAATGGAAGGTGCTCAACTGTACTCCCTTTTGCTTTCCTCTCAGTTCTTCTTTGAGCCGCCCCTTCATTTCACGGGCAGCTTTGTTGGTGAAAGTCACTGCCAAAATTTCTGCTGGTAGAACTTGCTCGACTTGGATCAACCAGGCAATGCGTTGAATGATTACCCTGGTTTTGCCACTCCCAGCACCGGCTAGCACTAGAATGGGACCTTTGGTGTAGGTGACCGCTTGATGTTGCTGGGAGTTGAGATGAGAGAGGTCCATCAATGAGCAGGTGTTTCAACAGAGGCGAGAGGTGTTCCCATTAGGACATCTCCCCGAATACTCTCCAGTTGAACCGGAATGAGTCGATTGCTGTGTATGCCTTTGTGCTTGGTAGAGTTCAGTTGAACGCGCAGGTAATTGTCCGTATAGCCACCTTGTCGACCGTCCGGTTTGGTCTTTTCCAGCAAGACGCCACGACTAGTTCCAACAAAACGCTGCATAAACTGATGACGCAATCTTTTGCTGAGTTCACGCAGTTGGGCAGCCCGTGCTCGCTTATCTTCTGGAGAAACCTTGGCTGACAACCTGGTTGCTGGAGTCCCAGCCCTCTCAGAGAAGGGGAAGACGTGCAAATAACTCATCGGCAGGTTCGCTAGCAAATTCAACGTCTCTGTAAACTCCGACTCACCTTCACCAGGAAATCCCACCATGACATCTGTGCCCACGCAAAGGTCTGGGATTTTCTGGATAGCATCTTCGACTTCACGGGCATAGTCGAGTGCGCTATAGCGGCGTTTCATCAACTCCAGAATCCGGTTGGAGCCGGATTGAACAGGCAGATGGAGAAAAGGTACTAACTTATGGCTCTGATCTCCCATTCGTTCCAACAGACTAGGGTCAACAGTGGTTGGCTCAATCGAAGAAATCCTGATCCTTTGTAGGTCTTTCAGAGAATCGAGAAAATCGACAATATCCACCAAACTGTGTCTGTGGATGTCATAGGTGCCAAGGTTCACTCCAGTTAGAACAATCTCTTGAATACCCGAAGCTACCTGTTGCTCTGCTTCTGCACAGAGGTTGTCAAACTCACGGTGTCGTGAACGTCCACGAGCAAAGGGGATGATGCAGAAGGAGCACATGAAGTCACAACCATCCTGCACCTTGAGTTGACCACGTGTTGGACCAAGAGGTCTCTCTGCTTTTCCTTCCTCGGCAAGAGGTAATGGTAGTGAGAAAGGAAGACGTCGAATCTTGTTGTGCACAATCTTTGGGGATTCTTGTGCTTCATCTAACAGAGGTAACCAGTTTGCTATTTGGTGCTTGGCTTCATTTCCAACTACAAGGCCGACACCAGGAAGATCTGCCATGGTTTCCGGTTCCATTTGAGCCTGACAGCCGGTTACTGCAATTCGTGCTTGAGGCATGCGCCGATGGAGTGATCTGATCAATTGCCGATTTTTCGAATCACTGGCTCCTGTGACCGTGCAGGTATTGACAATGCACAGATCTGCTTCAGCATCCTCAGGCACAATCTGGTAGCCTTGTTGGCTCAACTGATGTCCTAGGCTCTCACTTTCTGAATGATTGAGCCGACAGCCCAAGGTATGCAGGGAAACTCTGGTCGTCATGAAGGAAGATTGCTAAGATATTGGACAGTAATTGTTTGCAGACTCTTGAAATAAACGAATAAAGGTATCACAGGAAGGGCAAGTTGCGATGAAAAATTCCCAGTCTTGGAAGGGTCTATTATTCATACTCGGTTGTTTTGTGTGGTTTGCTTCCACAGCAGAGGCTGTAGGTGTGCGACTACAATTCCTGATCCCCACTGGGGGTTCTGCAGAAGTGAACGGTTTCAACGAGGAAGATCCACAAACCAGTGGACTTGGACTCTCTCTCCTGTTACCTGTGACAGAATCGCTACGAATCGTTGCAGGTTATAATTATTTTGCGGCAACTATCGAGGAAACTCAGGACAACGCAACCCTCAGCAGAAAAAACGATGGGGCTTTCTACGCTCATATTCTGGAAGCTGGTGTTGAATATACAGGTATCCAGCTATTCACAGATTACCAGTTGCTGCTGGGTTTGACGGCTCGAATCCCAATGAGTGCAGATGGTTCTGTCAAAACAACTGATACTGACAAAACAAACTCAACAGTCGATTCCACAAAGCTGAAAAGCACAGAACCGGTTGGAGGCGGTGTATTGGCAAACATAGGAGTTAGCCGTGGAAGGTGGGATGTAGGGATTTATTATCAGGGGACAAGCCTTGAATACGAGATCGGGGTTCCTCAACTGAGTGGGGAGGCAGAGAAGGCTAACGTGATACTGACGGAGTACGGGCTAAGTGTGGGATATCGGTTTTGAAGGGTGTTCTATACCAGTTCATTCCCTTTTTGATAAACTAGCAGCTCGTTGTTGATGCTCTACGCAGAATTCGTAGAGAATCGAAATTAATTCTGTAAGATCAATGGGTTTGCTGAGAAAGTACTGAGCCCCTGCGTTGATCAGGTCGATCAGGTAGTGGGGTTCGTCATGGGCAGAGATCACAATGATCATCTGATGCCGATCCTTCCGCCGAATGGCTTTCACCATTTCCACTCCATTGATCTTTGGCATGTTGATGTCTGTGATAATAATCTCGTACTTTCCAAGCTCGAACAACTCCAGTCCTTCCTCACCATTTTGGGCCAGATCAATTGTTTCAAAGAAATTTCTCAGCAAATGTGCTGTTTCCTGTTGCAACGTCCGATCATCTTCTACGTAGAGCAGGCTGACTCCCTTCGACACAGAGATCAGTTTCTCGATACTGTTCATCATTGAGATGCAACCTTTTTCGGATAGTTAAGCAGAGATCCCGGCTGTTCCGTTGACAAGTTGAGATTTGTTGTTTGCGCCTCAGTCATTATGTTTTGCTCAGCATTTTCGGGTAATCGCTCATTGAGTTCCACTCGAAAACACGCTCCACCATCTTTGTTTGCCACAGTCAACTTGCCTCCAAGATGGTCTTCAATGATCATCCGGCTCATGTACAAACCCAAACCGGTACCATTAAGTTTGTTTTTTGTTGAAAAATAAGGAAAGAAGATTTGATCAACCACCTCCTCAGGTATACCTCCAGCGTTATCCTGCACTTCTAGTATTTGTTTATCCTGCTGAGCATAGGTGCGCAGGATAAGCCTCTTTTTATTTATTCCACTTTCCTTCAACGCTTCTTCAGCATTTTTCAACAAGTTGATCAATGCTTGCTGGACTTCATTCGTGAACAGTTCCGACTGGGGTAGTTCGCCAAACTCCTTGACCAGTTCGATGTCCTGTGTTTGCAGAGATAATCCCATGATTTCCACGGTGCGTTGCACCAACTCGTTGAGTTGTACGAATGCACGTTGACGGTCTGGCCGAAAGAAATCCCGGAAATCATTTATCGTTCGAGAAAGAAAGGAGGTAGTATCTTGAATTTTTTTCAACTTCTCAAGTGTCCCCTCAGTGGTGGCATTACCAAGCTGCTGTTCCAATTTGATGGAGGCTGCGATCATGTTAATAGTAGCCAATGGTTGGCGCCACTGATGAGCAATCATCGCCAACATTTCTCCCATCGAAGCCATCTTGGTCGATTGGACGAGCTGTTGCTGCATCTGCTGTAGTTCTTCATAAGCCTGTTTCAACTCTTCGTGACTAGTCTGCAAGTCTGTCGCTGACTCCTGAATCAGTTGAATTTGCAACAAAAGCTGGTTTTGAAGATGTTGGAAAGCGTTGACGAGCTGGTGGGATTCCAAAGTGTTTGCGGGAATATCAGCTAATTCAAGATCTCGGAGTTGAGCTTCGAACTGCTGCAGAGAGTCACTGTTCCTCAGAGAATCTGTTTTGAGTAATGCTAGGCGGGTGGTTAATTGCTGAATCGGAGCGGCAACACGACGTGCTACCACTACAGAAATAATCAGCCCAAACAATATTAGAAGTGCTTCAATAATCAGGAGTGATTGTTGGTTTTCTGCAACAGCCTTGTCTAGTGGTTGCTGAGACAAACCAATGTGCATGACTCCAACGGGCTCTCCCCAAAAAACCAACTGGCGACGAGCTTCAAACACAACTTCTCCAGCTTTTCCACGGACTTCCTCGTCAATCAGGGCATCAGTCAACAGAATCTGTTCCCTGAGCTGATAGTCACCAGTTTGAGTTACCGTCCTTCGTCTCGGTGCATCACGAGTGTCAAGAATCTTTATCTGAGAGGGCTCCCACTCAATAACCCCGGGTTCATACTTCTCAATCAGATTATCGTCATAGGCAAAAAGAATTTCGTTCTCTATACTGCGAACGAAGACATAAACCAACTCTGGTTGTGAATCGAGAAGAGTGAAGTTGATCTCTAGCTGGGCCCAGTTGGAGGTGCCCACCCACTCTGTTGTCTTGGCGGCAAGCGATTCAGAGATCCAATAAATACGCTCAAAGTATGCGTTGCGGAGGCTCTCAACTTGGCGTTTTTGACCAATGTACCAAGTCAGGGCATTCGAGAGGAGCAAGGCACTCCCCAAGGAGATGAGGAGCACCGTGCGGAGTCGGATTGGTTGAAAAAGCATGAAATGAAAGGAGGTCAGCGTGTCTCAATTTTTTGTAGGAAAAATAAGAATTGAGGCAAACGGCCTGCCAAATTAGGATGTTCTGCGACAGGAAATACTACGCTGTAAGGTCCACCATAGGCAGAGATGATTTTCTGATTGTCAAAGGATCGAAGAACAACGATTGGTTTGCTCAAATCCTCTTTCTTCAGAGTAACAGAGTTGCCCACGTACGGAGTCAGTACAACCTCATTGAAATTATCGGAAGTTAGAAAATCTCGCAGAAATGCTCCCTCCGTTTGTGTATCTCGGTCCGGAGAAGGCAAGGGCTTACGATACCCTCTGGGAATTGGAGGGACGTAGTTTAAGAGTTCTCCAGGGAGAACTGCAATTGCTTTAGCATCCATCACTCTGGAGTTTCCACCTTCAACAACGGTTAACTCTGGAGTGAGGGAGGTTCCAAGAATTACCGTGTCGATGTACCAGTTGTATAGACCCTGATCACTGACCTGCTCATGCATCACCATATACGGTCCACCTCGATTCTTTTTAATGCGCTTTCCACCGCTGGAGAAAGCGATCATCACATTATCTTTTCGAATCTGCTCAATTGGTTCGTAGGTGACATAGACGTTGTTGGCAATGAAAGTGACCCCGTCAATGTTTTCATCAGCCTTGGTCAGCTCAATGATTTTCTCAAGCGTGATTCCCTTGAATTCCTTCTGACCATCGTCTGGGAAGTTAGGATCCTGGGAGGTGTAGGTTGTGGCGTTTGCTTCCATCATTTTCTGATCCAGCACAAAAGCTTGCCCTGAGTCTGCGCCAAGCTGTCCGATGATCTGAATTTGTGTTTGACGCGCCAAAAGGTTGTTGTTCATCAGGATGCAAGTAAACGCGAACAACCCTAGAATGAATCCTACTCGTTTCATATTTTCTCCAATCAGAGTTACCAAAGCTAGAACCACGTCGGGCTTGAATACACTAATTGCTGCTTTGAAAAAAACTTTAGTAACTTCTTTGATAGAAAAGAGCAAATTCGATGTTTGCAACCAAGTGGAGAAGGGGGTAGCAAGCAGAAGCTGTCCGAGGAGGAAAAAGATGTGATCAGCTTAGTTGAATGACCACGTCAGTAGCAGCACTAATCGCCAGACTGAAGTACCCAATTTTGCGGCTGACCACAAAGATTGTAGTCAGCTCTGGAGAACCAACCGAGGCAACTCCAGGATAAAAATTGGGCAATGCGTGCGCTATCCCATGCACCTGGCAAACCAACAGAATCAAGCCGAATAGCTTCCAAACGTTGATTCAATGGCAAGGATGGAGAAAGAAGCCGTTCAATCAAGTTCATCTCACTGTGCCCATCCCGAGACCACTGCACCTGCTGCTGCAATGCGTCTCGCAGGTCCATCTCAGCGACACCGTTGGTCGTAGCATATTTATCTGCTTCGGTAGATCCTGATTTACTGAAATTGGGAAGAATGATTTGACCGAAACACATCCAAATAACGAAAGCCATGCTTGTCAGAAAAAGACCACGGACCGTTTCTACCCCAGCCCCGGCAAACAGACTGGCAGACCAAAAACCGTATAGGTTCCAGATAATCGCAACCAGTACTCCACGATGGCGACTGTGAGTGCGAACAGCTCCCACTCTACGTAAAATCTGAGCCCGGAGTTGGTCTTCAGACATTTCCAACCAGCGAGAGGGGATGATTGTTTTTTCAATCCAAGGCAGCCCAGTGATGCCTCCAGCAAATATAGGATTCTCCTCTCGGACAACATCAGTGCGACGACTGAGTAGTTCTCCGATACGGTTTCTCAAGTTTTCACGGTCTTCACTGTGCAATTTATATCCAACCAACCAGCGAGCGAGGGGTGCTTGCAGCAAAAGCATGATTAGAGACATGCAGATCAGTAGGCCCATGACACCCCAAGTCCCATAGAGCTTTCCGATCTCCATGATCAGCAAACCAGAGATCAGGAGAATGCCTGCATGTACTAAAATCCCGCGAAGTAAACGACTCCAAAACAGCGAGAAATTGCGCTGAATATTCTGAGCCAATCCAGGGATGACATAGCCCCCTAGCAAATCCAGCGGCAACATAATCAACACATAGGCAATTACAATCAGTGCCCACCACTGCACTTCCACCAACAAGGAAGCTGGTTCTGCTGGAAATGCGCTTGATGGCCACTCATTGAATAACCCGACACAGGCCAAACCAACCCAGAAGATCAAGTTGAACAGTCCAAACCAAGCCCGTAGATTTGTGAATTTCATTATTGCTCTCTAGTTCGAACATTGAGGGATCCAACAAGATCCCTCAAGTTCACGATCAAGTGACAGACTGCAAACTGATTCTTCAGCACAGCCCCATTAACCAATCAGGCTTTGGCAGCAGCTGCCTTCGCTGGAACAGGTGCGCTGTCTACAATGGTCTTCTCACGAGCAATGAAGTAAACCATGACTCCATATCCACACTTCGCAGCAATGTCTGCAATGGTGTAGCCCACCTGAATACCAATCTCAGCGTCTGCTGTTCCTCCTGCAATGTTAAAGAGGTACGCGATTGGATAGAACATCCAGGTCACTAGTAAAACCATGCGGGTCTGTTCTACCAATTCTTTCACACGACCAGTCTCGTGCTCAATTTCAACCGCTAGTTCTTTCCAAAGCGTCCTCAAGATGTAGACGAATGGAATGAAGGACAGTACGAAGAAGATCGCCTGAGTGCTACCACTGTCAGACACCTCACCTGGATAGCCAAGTGCGATCATTAGGACGGAAGCAATAACCAAGCGTCCGAGCAAATCCATGGACTTCTCACGTGGCAATGCCAAGACAACGATCAATTCCACTAGCAGCAAAGGTACTGTCAGCAACCAGTCCACATAACGATAGGCATCGTTGAAAGGTACTCCGGTAGCCATATACATTCCATTTTCACCAATGGTGTACGCTTCATCCCAACTTTGGAAAATTCGGAAATAGTGGTAACCGGCAATCAATACCACCAAGCCGGAAACAACAATTGCTGGCCGATACTTGACCGCAATGTTCTCCTTGGCAAGAACGAAGAAGACGAAGGTGCCGAACATTGCGGCAATCGTCAGAGAGAACATGTTGTAGACCAGCGAAAATTGGTCCGGACTCAACTCAGGCATACGTTCTCCTTTTGTAGGAGTTAGGTTATGTAAGAAAGCTATAAGCCTTCTCGCCTCATGAAACAGCCGACATAACCAATGGGTTCCTTTGGTTTCTCAGCTAGTTCTTATCCTTTGACAAGAACGAAGGTTCAATCGACAAAAAGTAGACCAATTATGAAAAATTTATTTGAAAAAATAAGCTAAGAAATAAATTTTATTTTTTATGATAAAAATAACTTTTTTTAATTTTTTAGTGATAAATTTAGATCAGAGTTGATTATCACTCTAAATTTATCATTTTTCTATATTGATAAAATTATTATAGGTATTCGATTAATTAAATAGTTAAAGTTGTTTCTGGTAATGTAAAGAGTAATTTATAATTTCGTGAGAAATCTTTTGTTTAACTCTTCTTATTTTTATCACGAAAATTTATATTTTATATTTAAATTGTATTATCAGTATTTTAATAACTAAATTGGCTAAGCACACTCATTGCAAAAAGTTGGTCCTTCATTCAAACTGCATACGGAGGTTCCATGGAAATGAGTTCAAATGCTATTTATGATAATCCCTTTAGAGTATTGGGAGAGCGATATTTTTCTTTGCATATGAACCGTATCAAACTGATAGAAAAAGAATTTATTTCAGAAAATAAATGTTTGAATTCTTTAAACTGGGCAGCGCAGAAAATTAAAATTGTACCAGCAGAAATGAAATCTTTTATGCGGCAAAGTGGAATATTAAAAGATAGTGCTGACTATCATTTAATGACGGAAGGAAAACTCTTTAGAGCGCAGTTGGCCTTGGCTGCAGCGCACCTTCATCGTTTAGATGAAAAGACTGCACTACAGTTGGCCTGTGTAACAGAATTTATTCATAACGCATCGCTCGTCCATGACGATATTCAGGATCAGGACGAAACGAGAAGAAACTTTGCAACGGTTTGGAAGCAATATGGATCAAACAATGCGCTTCTTTTAGGGGATTTGCTGCTGAGCAAAGCCTATGAAATGCTAGGCATCCTAGGCATGCAGCACTACCGTGGTCCAAGATTGATCAGTCTACTTGGTGAGAAGATCGCACTGCTGATACAAGGACAGTCAGATGAGTTGGAGTACCAAAGTGATTTGACTCTGCCTCTACAAACCTATGAACACATCGCACTCTGCAAAACAGGAGCTCTGCTTTCCTTTCCCGTGGAGGCCGCCCTAATCTTGTCAGGTGTTCAAGAGAGGGAATGTGGCCGCGTAAGTCAAATTTTTAGCCGATTCGGAGTGGCCTACCAAATTCATGACGACATCATTGATTTATGCGCTTCAAACAAAGGCCGTGATTTTCCGGGTTCAGATCTGCGGGAAGGTCGGGTCAGCGCAGTAATCCTACAATTTTGGCAGCAATCCTCACCGAAAGTGAGGGAGCAATTCGAAATTTTCTTTAAGGATGAAAAATGTCGTCGTGAACCTAAGCAATTAGCCTACTGGGTCAATGCACTGGCCAACACACAGGTTCTGGAAGCAAGCTTTCAATACCTTACCGAGACGCTTGCAAACTGCCGCCAAGAAGCTGCCGAGCTACCAGATCCTCTAAGTTCATTCATGTTGTTAGTCATCTCTCAGTTGGAAAAGCGCTTTCAGCCAGAACTGGAGTTGCTGGCATGACAGCATCGCCCACAGCCCTGGTAATAGGCTCCGGTTTTGGAGGTCTCGCTGCAGCCCTTCGTCTGAAAGCCAAGGGCTATGAGGTCACAATTGTTGAGCGTCAGCAAGATCTTGGTGGAAGAGCACGGGTCTTCCATAGAAATGGCTTTGTCTATGACGCTGGACCAACCGTAGTAACAGCACCGTTTCTACTTGATGAGCTCTTTCAACTCTTCAACCGGAACCCAGAAGATTACCTAAAGATTGTTCCAGTCGAACCCTGGTACCGCTTCCGATTCAATGATGGAGAAACCTTCGATTATGGAGGCACCATTGAGGGTACTTTGAATGAAATTGAAAGACTCTCTCCAGAAGATCGTGATGGATATTTGAATCTTGTTCAGGAGTCACAGCAAATCTTTGAAAAGGGTTTTAGCGAACTGGCTCATATTCCGTTCCATCGATGGGGTACAATGCTCCGTCAGATTCCTGCGCTAATAAAACTTCGCAGTTACCGTTCAGTCTATCAGATGGTTTCAGCTCACCTGAAAGACGAACGCCTCCGTCAGGCTTTCAGTATTCAGCCCCTCCTCGTGGGTGGAAATCCCTTTACTACTACCTCGATTTACTCGCTGATTCACTATCTTGAACGCAAATGGGGTGTACACTTTGCCATGGGCGGCACAGGCGCCATCGTGGCTGGATTCGAGAAATTGCTTCGAGAAGAAGGTGTTGAAATAAAAACGAATACTACTGTCACCAAGATCATCACCCAACACCGACGGGTAACCGGAGTAGAACTTGATAACAGTGAGAAACCATTATCAGCAGATTTAGTAGTTTGTAACGCAGACCCCCCCTTCGTCTACGAACATCTGCTTGATTTTCCTCAGCGCAAACGTTGGTCGAGTTGGCGCCTTCGTCAGTTGCGCTACTCAATGGGACTCTTCGTTCTCTATTTTGGGACAACTCGTCAATACCCAGAAGTAGCTCATCACACAATCACGATGGGACCTCGCTATAAGGAACTGCTAAGCGATATTTTTCACAAAAAGCATCTTGCTACAGACATGAGCTTGTATCTGCACCGTCCGACAGCAACAGATCCAACGATGGCTCCTGCTGGTTGTGATACTTTTTATGTTCTCTCTCCTGTCCCAAATAACCTTAGTGGGATCAACTGGGATGAAGTAGGGCCGCGTTATCGTGATGCCGTTGTCAAAGAGTTGGAACGTACTCTTCTACCTGGCTTGAGCGAGTGCATTACAGAGGAATTTTTTGTGACTCCTGATTACTTTGAGCAGGAACTTCTGACACGCCATGGCACTGGATTTTCGATCCAACCACTGTTTACCCAATCTGCCAATTTCCGTTTTCACAATAAGTCAGAAGAAGTGGAAGGCCTCTATTTTGTGGGCGCTGGAACACACCCTGGAGCAGGGATGCCAGGAGTATTGAGTTCTGCGAAAGTTTTGGATCAACTGATCTCTTCAGTATCCAACAAAACGACTCCGCTCAGGGCTCTGAAAAAGACATCATCATCCCGCACAAAATCTGAGACAAAAACTCATGCAGCGGTATTGGCCTATCATGGAAAAAGCTTTCACTGGGCTGGCCAACTGCTACCACAATCACAGTTTAATGACGCCTCATTACTATATGCCTTTTGTCGGCATGTAGATGATTTGGCAGACGAAGCAAGTGACTCCGAAGAAGCTAAAACTCGACTGGATCAATTGTGTCAGGACCTTTGGAGTGACAAGCCCAAACAGCCTTTGAACCAAGCGTTTCGTGAACTGATGGCAGATCAACAGTTGGAACAGTGTTGGGTAGAAGACTTGATTGAAGGTGTACTTTCTGACTTAGGGGAAGTCTGTCTGCAAACCAAGGAAGAACTTCTCTGCTACGCCTATCGAGTTGCCGGAACAGTTGGTTTAATGATGGCCCAGGTTTTGGGCTGCCGTGATCCCAATGCATTGGCGTTTGCGACTGACCTGGGAATTGCCATGCAACTGACCAATATTGCTCGTGATGTCCATGAAGATGCCCAACGTGGTCGCCTCTACTTACCTCAGCAATGGCTTGGAGAGAATACAGTATCCGCTGTGCAGTTGATTCAGGGGGACCAAGAAGCACGTCAAGTAGTTGAAACAGCCGTGGAACGCTTGCTTGATCTCGCAGAGTTGTATTATCGCAGTGGGTACCACGGCATGCGCTACTTGCCCATGCGTGTACGCTTGGGAATCCTCACAGCACGGGCACTTTATCGTGCAATTGGGGATGAAATTTACCCCGAGCCTAGGATTATTTGGGACAGGCGAGCCCGTGTTTCTATGTCTCGTAAGTGTAAGTTGACCATCACTAGTTTGTTTGAATTTCTCTTTGATACCCAAACCTGGCCAGTAGGGAAACCTCAGCAACACGAACCACAATTGCACCAGCACCTGAATTATGTGCGGATTGGCTAAAATGCAGGTCTGGGACGCAATCGTAATTGGAGCTGGCTGTGCTGGACTGACTCTCGTCAATGAGTTGATTACTCGTGGGGGGGACCGGCTTAGGGTTTTGTTGTTGGAAGAAAGAAACGAGTACACAAATGATCGTACTTGGTGCTTCTGGAATACGCTCAATCATCGTTTTGAAAATGTGGTTTCCTGTCGTTGGCCAAGTTGGAGTGTCCATTATGCAGGAGAAGTTACCCACTGCCGAGGCGCTTACCAATACCAGTATTTGCGAGCAGAACACTTTTACAAGCTGGCCCTAGCTCCAGTCTCTTCTTCGTCAAAAACAATTCTGAAATTGGGGGAGCATGTCCAGACTGTTCAGGAGGAGGAAGACCTTGTTAGTATTCAAACCCATCAAGGGACACATGTGGGTCGGTATGTCATCGACACACGACCGATGGATCAGCAGAATCGAAATGCAAAGCATCCTGATGTCCATTGGCTTCAGCATTTTTTGGGCTGGAAAGTAAAAACAGAGCACGCTTGTTTTCAAAGTAAGCAAGTCACTCTGATGGACTTTATAGGAGGGGAAGATGCAGCGGAAGTTCTCGAAGTTAGTGATAAAGAAACAGATGTTGCTCTGCCAGGCATCCCTTTCATCTACGTCCTACCTTTCTCATCAACCGAAGCACTAGTTGAGAGTACTTGGTTTGGGCCAAAGGTGTTGGCAAAGAGTGTCTATCGAGAACAGCTGCAAAGGTATCTGCAAAGGAAAGAAGCGGGGAAATACGAAATCATCGAACAGGAATATGGTGTGCTGCCAATGTCCACGCTACCAACGACCACGCAGCCAACAAGAAGAATTAGGTATCTTGGTCTGGCAGGTGGTGCAGCCCGCCCCAGTACTGGCTATGCGTTCTTGGCAATTCAGCGTCAGGCACAAAGGCTTGCGGATCAATTATTAAAGGGGGACTGGGAAAACTTCCCAGATTATTACAGCACCCAATCCCGATTATTGGACGCTATTTTTCTAAGAGTTCTTCAGGAAAATCCAAAACGAGGTCCTGAATTGTTTTGGCGGCTGTTTCGATATGCAAACCCGGATGCGCTAGTTCGCTTCCTCGCCGATACCGCATCACTGAAAGATCTGTGGGAGATAGCTACTTGTTTGCCCTCTGGAATCTTTCTCAAGCAAAGTCTTGTTCCAAACTTTTTGCAGAAAAAAGAAATGGGAACTACTCAGATTCAGGGTATCTAGTCAATGCTCAATATCCAACTGAGTGAGGAACAACAACGACTTTTTCTGTTACTTGGTGGACTGTTCCTATTGGCAGGAATGAAGGAGTGGTTTGCTTGGCAAGAATGGCACTGGGGTTTCCTTTTTCTATTGATTTCTCTGCTGGGCTTGCCACACGGTGCTTTAGATCATCAGGTTGGCCGTTCCTGGCTTGAGCCAATGCAAGGGCGAATTTGGCCATTCAGCTTCGGATTGTTTTATCTAGGACTGCTTGGGCTAGTCCTAGTCTGCTGGATTCAGTGGCCAGCATTGCTACTCTCTCTTTTCCTGCTGTTGTCAGTTCTCCACTTTGGGCAAGAAGATACCGCATCATTGGATCTGGGAGAAAGGCTCTACTGGACACACGTTGCATTTCGGGGCCTTTTACCACTCTGCGCTCCAGCATTTTTTGCAACTGAAACAACAGGACAACTGCTCGCTCCCCTGCTGCTTCAACCAGAGTTGGCTGAGCATGCTCAAGGTGTCGCAATTTTTGGAGCCACACTCTTTGCGCCCCTGTGTCTCCTTGGGGTCCTGATTTATGCTCGCTGGTGGCAGATTGGTGGGCCATTGGGGAAAATCATTGAACAAATCACAGAATCTATCCTGATCATACTCTGCTTCGTTCTACTATCTCCCTTGGAAGGCTTTGTTCTCTACTTTTGCCTCCATCATTCTTTACGACATAGCCAAGAGATGGCACAGTGGCTTTTTCCGAATGACTCAAAGCCACTTCGTCAATTTTGGAAGCAGGCTCGGCCTCTAAGTTTGGCTGCAATGGTCATGGCTCTGTTTGCCTGGATTTGGCTGCCCAACCGTGCTTTGGAGTGGGGTGGCTTGCAGGTGATATTCATTGGTCTTGCGGCTCTGACCCTTCCACATGTGGTTTTGCACTGGTTAGTCTTCGACCTCCGGCGACCTCTGCCGGTCTTTTCGACTCCTGAGCGAGAATTCTCATGGAATCACATCTCCCATTGAAAGTGTTGCTGGCTGCGCCTCGGAGTTTCTGTGCTGGAGTAACCCGAGCCATTCAGATTGTTGAAGCCTGTCTGGAACGCTATGGGGCCCCTGTCTATGTTCGGCATGCGATTGTTCACAATGAGCACGTTCTGAGAGAGATGGAAGCCAAAGGAGTGATCTTCGTTGAGGAATTATCAGAGGTTCCAGATGGTGTACCAGTTGTGTTTTCTGCTCACGGCGTTCCTCCATCAGTTGTCAATGCATCTGAGGAACGCGGACTCCCAACGATTGATGCCACCTGCCCCTTAGTGGCCAGAGTCCATCAAGAGGCGGTTCGCCATCACAAAGCTGGTTGTCAAGTGTTGGTAATTGGCAAGAAAAACCACCCTGAGATACTTGGTCTTTTGGGACATCTACCTGCTGAGGACTGTCAGGTGATTGATGATATTGAAACTGCCCGAAATATTCAGATTCTGATAAATCAGCCGGTTGCATACGTTACGCAAACCACACTCTCTGTAGAGGACACTGGGCAAATCGTTGAGGTATTGCGCAAGCGCTTTCCCAAGCTGATTGACCCACGTAAGGAGACAATTTGCTATGCAACAACGAACCGGCAGCAGGCAACCCGGGCTATCGCATCACGAGCTGAGGCTTTCCTTGTGCTAGGCAGCCCTACTTCCTCAAATTCAACACGTCTGACCGAAGTGGCGAGACAGGTTGGCTGTGAAAGAGTCCGCTTGGTTCCTGAACCCGACGAACTAAATTTAGCGTGGTTAGATGATGCCAATGTTTTGGGCTTGACGGCAGGTGCTTCGGCTCCAGAATATCTTGTACAGCAACTCCTTGACCGACTAGCGCTGAGAAGAACTCTTGTAATTGAGGAAGTTCCTGTAACCGAAGAAAAGATTCAGTTTCGCCTTCCTATTGAACGCTTCCCCAAAATTCCCCAAATGCCCATCTCAAGACCTTCCATCAAATCAAAAGATTCCCAAGCAGGTTTTCACCGAAATAAGTCTATCGCTTTGAGCCAAGAGTTGCATCTGGCCTAAGAAGTTGATTTTTTTATGGGCTTGGCTTCTTTGATCTTTATGGTCGAAAACTCTTCTCCAATTCTGAAAGCTGAGGGATTATGCCTATCATGATTCCTTTCTGAAACAGGGAATCCATGAATTTGGGAACTCTCCGATGCCAGTTCACAGAAAATTAGTGATCAAGAATGATGGTTTCGCCAAAAAATAGCTTCCAAGTGCAAGGTCTTCGCTCTCCCGAAGACTTTTACTGGGTACTTCAAGATCCAGCTCCACTCGCAGGGATGTGCCTCCCAGAAACAAATTGGCCCTGGCAGTCCATTTATGATTCTGGTTTCACCAACTTGATTTCATTGCATCCAATGGAGCACGACCCAAGTCCACTAACGAGCATTCATGATCAATCGTTGGAAGATCTCATTAGCGGTGAGTCACCTAAGGACCCGGTACTTGAAATCTGCAGAATCCGATCTGCAACAAGGACCATTCTCAAGTCACTGAGTGACAGTAAAGGAGTTGTAGCCCATTGCTGGGGGGGACGAGGTCGAACTGGAACAGTTCTCGGCTGTGTTCTACGTGAGTTGGGTTATGCGGGAAAACCCGTTGTGAAGTATCTGGATGAGATTCAACGTGTAAGGGGCCGAGAAGGTTGGCCAGAGGCTATTTGGCAATCAGAAATTGTTAGGAAATGGCCGGATGTATGAGGAGGACTCGAGCCTGAAGAGTGTTGGGTTCTTGAAAAGAGCCCATGAAAAAGTTTGTGCTGATTTTGTTTAGTCACTTTAAAACCATTGTCGATCAATGCTGTAGAATCTGGCTCAGGAACAGTTTGGTTCGATCACTCTGTGGGTTGTTGAAGAATTCTTCTGGTTCGTTCTGCTCAATGATCTGTCCCTCATCCATGAAGATCACACGATTGGCGACGGTTCGAGCAAAGCCCATTTCGTGGGTCACTACCAGCATCGTCATGCCTGTGTCAGCCAACTCAATCATGACATCCAAAACCTCTTTGATCATTTCAGGATCCAGGGCAGAAGTTGGTTCATCAAAGAGCATAATGCGGGGTTGCATGCAGAGTGAACGTGCGATGGCTACCCGTTGTTGCTGACCACCAGACAGTTGACCTGGATATTTGAGAGCCTGATCTGGAATCTTGACTCGCTCCAAGTACTTCATTGCGGTGGCTTCTGCCTCTGCCTTGGGTTGTTTACGAACCCAGATCAGCGCCAATGTACAGTTCTCCAATACGGTGAGGTGTGGAAACAAATTGAAGTGTTGAAAGACCATCCCAACTTCTCTTCGTACTTGCTCAATATGCTTCAGGTCGCTGGTCAGTTCAATTCCATCTACCACAATCCGCCCTTCTTGATGCTCCTCCAGTCGATTGATACAGCGAATAAGAGTTGACTTACCGGAACCTGAGGGGCCACAGATCACGATTCGTTCACCCGAAGCCACTTCCAGATCAATCTCTTTGAGAACATGGAATTGCCCAAACCACTTGTTCATCTTTTGAATTTGGATGATGGGCTCTCCGGAGATCGTCATATTTTTGTCATTGGCAGTATTTTGCTGACTAGCTGGACTCATTTACTAAACCTTTTAGCGGTGTTCAGTTTGTAACCTACGTTCTAAGAATTGGGAATATCTCGACATACTAAAACAACACACAAAGAACAGGAGACCAATAAATATAAACAACTCCCAATAGATACCATTCCAATCAGTTGTTGCTCGGATCGCATTTGATAGACCAATCGGATCAAGAAGACCAATAAAAACTACGAGAGTTGTATCTTTGAAAAGACCGATAAATGTATTCACGATCCCTGGAATTGAAATTTTCAGAGCTTGGGGAAGAATAATTAGCCGCATAGATTGCCAATAGTTCAAACCCAAGCTTGAGGAACCCTCATGCTGCCCAACTGAAAGTGCTGCAAGACCACCGCGAATTACCTCAGCCATGTAAGCAGAAGCAAACAGAGTGACCATGATTACAACTCTCAGCATCAAATCGAAATTCGTACCTGGTGGTAGAAAATAATTTAATAGAAGTGAGGCTGTAAATAGCCAGACAATCAAAGGTACTCCACGAATAATTTCAATGAAAAAAACACAAATTTTATTAATGATAAGCAGATTTGATTGGCGCCCAAGTGCTAACAAAATGCCAATTGGTAATGATAAAATTATTCCAGTGATACCAATTATTAGAGCCAACATGAATCCACCGAATTCTTTTGATGGAATGTATGAGAGAGAAATTGGTATGAAACTGTCTAGATGCTCAGCGACTGGGGTAAGTAAAAATAACCAGTACAAAACAGCGAAAACAAAGGTGATTGGTATGCTCAATACGGATAGCTTGGATCGGCTTATTTGCTGAAAAAGCAATATGCCTAGCAGAAAATTGAAAGCAGCAGAAACTGGTCCCCAAATGGTATTTCCCCATAATAGCCAGAAGCAAAGAAAAGGAGAAGAAAAGGTTAAAAGATACAGCTCTTTTCGTACACTTGTGAAAAGTACTGGGGATATTGCAAAACCAAAGAGTATTAGCGCTAAGATTGGACGCCAATAGCTTTCAGGTGGATAGAAACCAAAGAGCAATTGATGCCATCTTTCATTGATCACTGCCCAGCAAGCCACATTGGTGTTCCCACCAAGGCTTTCTCGAATTTTTCTACATTCGTTGAGTGAGTCAGCCTCCCAAACGCCTTGTGTCATCCATGGTAAAATTTGTGAGAGAAGACCGTAAATAAGAAAAAGTGAAAGGATTGTTAGAATTGAGTTTATGGTGTTTGAAAACAAATTTTCTCTCACCCACTTTGTCGCGCCAATTTCAGACAAAGGGGGAGCTTTTGAAGGTATCAACTCTGTTCGCACAAATAGTTTGGAAGATGGACTACTCACCTCAACGACCTTTGAGTTTGACTGAGTTATTATAAATATTCATCACAGCTGAGATTACTAAAGAAGCAAGGAGATAGAACAGTCCCAGCATTAACATGCCTTCAAGTTCACGCCCTGTCTGATTAATTGTTATCCCCCCAAGTGTAGAACGTACATCCATATACCCGACAGCAATTGCCAATGAAGAATTTTTCGTAAGATTTAAATACTGTGAGATAAGAGGAGGAATAATGACACGGAGAGCTTGGGGTAAGATAACCAGATTCATTGTAGGGTTGGGTCGCAAACCCAAAGCATAGGCAGCTTCTGTTTGTCCTTTTGATACGGAGAGAATGCCACTTCTAACAATCTCTGCAATGAAAGCTCCTGTGTAGAGCGATAAGGCTAACCAAAGAGCAATTAGTGAGTTTCTTAGTTGTAATCCACCACGAAAATTAAACCCACCAAGAGTTGGATAATCTAGTGAAACAGGCTGCCCCAATACGAAAAAAGTTATGATGGATGGAATGATTACTATCCCGGTTGAAATCCAAAATGTTGGAAGGGTTATTCCTGTTTGTTGTTGTCTTGAAGTTGTAATTTTTTTAAAGCCCCAAACACCAAGAAGTGAAAGTAAAAAAACAAATATTAAGATCCCAGAACCTTCACCCCACACTGGGAAAGGGATGTAAACTCCTCGGTTTGAAATAGCAACACTATCAAACAAAATCATTGAAGCACTTCCCCCAGCTCGAAAATCTCTTGGACCAGGAGTGGATTCAGTCATCACCGCGAAAATGATGAGGATCCATAAGAGCAGTGGAACGTTTCGGAATCCTTCCACGTAGATTGTCATTAGACGTGCAACAATCCAATTTTTGGAGAGCCGGAGGACTCCTGCAACGATCCCAATTATTGTGGCAAGTGCACAGCCTAGAAAAGCCACAAGCAGTGTATTTAGTATACCTACTAGTGCTGCTCTACCGTGCGTAGAGGTGGAAGAGTATTCAATGAGGCGCTGATTAATGTCATAGCCTGCGATGTTGGTAAGAAATCCAAAATCAAAGTCTTTGCCGAGGGCGGTTAAGTTCTGAATTGTATTATTGACGAGCCATGAAAAGAACAGAACCAACAAGCACATGGCTATCGCTTGAACTGTCAGCGATCTGTATTTTGTATCGTAGATCAACTGGCGCATTTGGAACAATGGCTTCGGTGGTTCGGTCACTTTCATCATGACGACTTTACCTATGCTCCAGAACTAATTTCAGTGGAATTTTGGATCCACTGTTTTGCCTTGGATGTGGATGGATGAGAGCGGGACGCAGGGTACAACAAAATTGTACCCTGTGATAACTAGATTTTAGCGGAAGGGAGGTGAGTACAGTAAACCTCCATCGGTCCACTGTGCATTAAGTCCACGGGCCAGACCAATTGGGGTACTAGAACCAATGTTTCTTTCGAAAGACTCCTCATAGTTACCAATGTTTGAGATGATGTTTCTAGCCCAATCAGATGACAATCCCAACATCTCTCCGAGATTACCTTCGCTACCTAGTAAGCGGTTAATTTCCGGATTGTTGGTCCCTTTGGCCATGTCTGCAACGTTCTGTGATGTTACGCCGTATTCTTCGGCAGCCACCATCGCATTTAGGGACCAACGCACTACATCACCCCATTCATGGTCACCATGTCGAACCAGAGGCCCAAGTGGTTCCTTAGAAATGATCTCAGGTAGAACAACGTGGTCGCTTGGATTTTCAAATGATGCTCGAGTGGCAGCAAGTCCGGAAGCATCAGTTGTGTAGACATCGCAAGCATTTGCCAGATACTGTTGTTGTGCTTCAGAGTTTGTCTCAACAGGTACAGGCTCATAGTTCATTCCGTTCACACGGAAAAAGTCTGCAAGGTTCAGTTCTGTAGTGGTACCAGTTTGGATACAAACAGTGGCCCCATCTAACTCGGTAGCTGAAGTGACTCCAAGGGATTTTGGTACCATGAAACCCTGACCATCATAATAGTTGACCCCTGTAAATTCGAACTTCAGGTCAACGTCTCGTGAGAATGTCCAAGTGGTATTTCTCGCTAGCATGTCAACTTCACTCGAAGCCAAAGCAGTAAATCTGGTTCCTGTTGTCAAGGGAACGAAAACTACTGCTTGGGGATCACCCAATACAGCGGTGGCTACTGCTCGGCACATATCCACATCAAAGCCTTCCCAGTTCCCGTTGGCATCAGGGGCTGCAAATCCTACAAGACCTGTACTAACCCCACAGTTTAGACTTCCACGGTCCTTCACTGTACCCAAGGTGCCTTTCTCGTGACCACCAGCCATGGCAATTCCACCCAAGAGGGCAACAGACAGACAGGACAAGAATAATTTTTTCATCTTCATCTCCTCAATCGTTTTGATTCGAAGGCCATCAGCAACCTTAATTGCATGGCAAAGACTCATTTACACGAGGCATTATTCAGACTACATTTGGGCTGGATGTCAAGATTTAATCCTTATAAATCAAGGATTCCCAGACTCTACGACACATTACTGCAACTATCTTAGAGAAATTGGACTGACAAAATCTAGTAGAATACAGATATTTCATTGGCTAACAAAACCCTAATCAAAATCGATTGCTGAATCAAAAATATTAGACCCAATGCTGTGCTTCCGTTACAACTGCAATGAAAAGCTTGTATTCTACCAGCACTCTTTTACATTGATCGACATTCAAAACTAGGAATAATGAGAACAAGAAAAATCAACCTCTCCTCACGCTCATTGCCGCACATGCGGTTCTTACCTCTGCAAACCCTATCCATAGAGAAAGCATGTCTGACAACAAATTTGGATGCCGCCGAGATTTTGATACGGGCAGTGGCAAAGCATCCTACTACAGTCTAGAAGCCTTGGAACAAAAGATTGTTGGAAACATCAGTCGCTTGCCTTTTTCCATTCGGATTTTGTTGGAACAGGCACTGCGCAACTATGATGATTTTCAGGTTCTTGAAGAGCACGTTCACACCCTGGCAAATTGGGATGGCTCTGTCTCAGATAAGGAAATCCCTCACAAGCCGACCAGAGTCATACTACAGGACTTCACAGGCGTACCAGCCGTGGTAGATTTGGCATCACTGCGTTCAGCGATGGCAGAGATGGGTGGCGACCCAGAGGTGATCAATCCCCAGGTTCCAGTTGATCTTGTGATCGATCACTCGGTTCAGGTCGACCACTTCGGTGGTGCAGATTCTCTTGATCGGAATATGCAGATTGAATTCGAGCGCAATCAAGAACGCTATGAGTTCCTCAAGTGGGGACAGAATGCCTTCCGGCAGTTCCGTGCATTTCCGCCGGGTGTTGGCATTGTTCATCAAGTGAATCTGGAATATGTAGCAAACGTTGTTCAGTTGGTGGATGGTGTCGCTTTCCCAGATACGCTTGTCGGTACAGATTCCCACACAACAATGATCAATGGTCTTGGAGTAATGGGCTGGGGGGTTGGTGGAATTGAAGCAGAATCGGTGATGCTGGGCCAACCAATCTACATGCTGATGCCTCAAGTAGTGGGTTTCAAGTTGACCGGACAACTACCTGCTGGAGCAACCGCGACAGATCTTGTCTTGCGCGTCGTTGAAATGCTTCGCAAGAAAGGGGTCGTCGAAAAATTTGTTGAGTTCTACGGCCCAGGCTTGGGCAACCTGAAACTTGCGGATCGTGCCACCATTGCCAATATGGGTCCTGAGTATGGCGCAACCATGGGCTTCTTCCCAGTGGATGACGAAGCGTTGAACTATTTGCGTCAGACCGGACGACCTGCAGAAGTGGTTCAGCGAGTAGAAGCTTACTGCAAAGCACAGGGACTCTTCCGGACCAACAGCACTCCAGACCCGATGTTCAGTGACGCACTGGAATTAGATCTGTCAACTGTGGAACCAGCCTTGGCAGGCCCCAAGCGTCCGCAAGATCGTGTGAACCTCTCGACGATGCAATCAGCCTGGCAAGAAACTCTGCGCAAATCGATCAAGCAGGGAGGCTTTGAACTAGGAGAGACTGCGCTGTCGAAGCAATCAGCCATTCAAGGACTGGACGGTCAAACCTTGACCCATGGCGATGTGGCAATTGCAGCGATCACTTCCTGTACGAATACCAGTAATCCATCAGTAATGATTGCAGCGGGCTTGCTCGCTAAAAAAGCCAACGCACTTGGGTTGAGAAGCAAGCCTTGGGTGAAGACTTCGCTTGGTCCAGGTTCCCGAGTCGTAACAGCCTACCTAGAAAAAGCAGACCTGCAGCAACACCTTGATGCACTGGGCTTCAACACGGTTGGCTATGGCTGCACGACCTGTATTGGTAACAGTGGTCCTTTGCCAGACAACATCGTCAAGGCAATCAATGACGGTGACTTAGTGGTCACTTCAGTACTGTCTGGGAACCGAAACTTTGAGGGAAGAATCAGTCCGAACGTCAAAGCTAATTACCTTGCCAGTCCCCCACTGGTGGTTGCGTATGCGCTGGCTGGGACGGTCAACATTGATCTTCAGAACGACTCGTTGGGTAAGGACAAAGACGGCAACGATGTCTTCCTTAAGGATCTCTGGCCAAGCAATGAAGAAGTCGCCGCCATGGAGAGTACGATCAGCAGTGATATGTACTCAAATGAATACGGCAAAATGGATACAGTGACACCAATGTGGAATGAAATTGAGGCCAAGACCGGACAAGTTTATGCCTGGAGTGAGGCGTCAACCTATATTCAAAATCCAACCTTCTTCCAGGGTATGGGGACAAGCGTCAACCCGATCAATGACATTGAGGGTGCTCGTGTGTTGCTCAAACTGGGTGATTCCGTGACAACTGATCACATATCACCTGCAGGATCTTTCAAGCCTGATACGCCAGCAGGTAATTTTTTGGTGGATCGAGGGGTTGCCGTTAAAGACTTCAACTCCTATGGTTCCCGCAGAGGTAATGACCGGGTCATGGTGCGGGGAACCTTTGCTAATGTGCGCATTCGCAATCAGATCGCACTAGGAACCGAGGGTGGCTTTACGAAGTACTTCCCAACTGGCGAAGTGACCACGATCTATGACGCAGCAATGCAGTACAAGGCCACCAATACACCGCTGGTCGTGCTGGCTGGGGCGGAGTACGGAACTGGTTCTTCCCGTGACTGGGCGGCGAAAGGAACCTTCCTGCTAGGGGTCAAAGCAGTCGTTGCAGCCAGTTTTGAACGAATTCATCGCTCCAATTTGGTAGGGATGGGTGTGCTTCCATTGCAGTTTAAAAATGGGCAAACTCATGAGTCCTTGGGCTTGACCGGTGAGGAAACTTACTCGGTGTTGGGGCTTAGTGATGAAATGCAGCCGATGCAGGACGTGATTCTCAAAGTCAATGATCAAGAGATCCCTGTGCTCTGTCGTCTCGATAACAAAGTGGAGATCGAATACTACCGCAACGGTGGAATTCTACATACGGTTCTGCGTAACTTCATGCGAGAGAGTGGGAAGTAAGCGGATTTTCTTCAGAAGTAGAGTCTTTGGAAAGCCCACGTTTCCCTAGGTAGCGTGGGCTTTTTTATTTTGAGGGTATGGTGGATTTTGGAGTCGGTGCAACACAGATGAATTTGCAACTCAAAAATAACTCTCGTAGGATCCCTCATGGACTCGACGCTCGGACTCCATCGGTGAGCCAAATCGTTCAGAACGATGCTGGAAGGGATCTTCTGGAGCAAAAAAGGATTCTCCGCCTGAGAAAAAAATCGCCCCACCAAACAACACGACTAAGATGATCAGGATGGCCTTCCGTTCCTTTGGATCAAAGTTCTGAAACATCAGCACTCCTGTGGTTGAGAGGAAGTCGGCCAGAAGGACTGCTCGGTATGGGTGAGTTGAATGGATAGTTCTGGATATCCAGCAAAGTGCTTGCGTAATTTCTCAGCAACATAGGCCGATCGGTGCTGACCTCCTGTGCATCCACAACTTACCATTAGTCGCTCAAAGTCCCGAGCGATGTATCTCTTCACACTCAGTTCCAAGGTTCCTTTTACATGATTGAGGAACATTGCGGTTTCATCCTTTGCTTCCAACCATTCTTGAACCGAAGTGTCTAGTCCTGTCAATGCTTGGTATTCCTCAAATTTTCCTGGATTCGGAAGGCAGCGACAATCGAAAACAAAGCCTCCTCCATGACCGCTTCCATCAATGGGAATTCCAGATCGTCGAAATCCAAACGAGTAAAGATCAAGGAGCATTGGCCTGTAGTTAATTGGGGAAGTTCATGCCCAGGTCATCTGTCTAAAGAATCTTGCTGTGAATATCCTCAGTATTCAGTACGATCGTTCGGAAGTCAAACCAGACCACCTGACTTGTTAACATTGAGCCTGTGAAGTAACTATCTCAGAAAACTTTTTTCTCTTTTTCGCCTCTCCAACTTCTAATGCCTTTGAGCCTGCAGTTTCAGCTTTCCCCTGAAATAAAGGGAATCAGTCTTTGTCTACTGGCCTACTTCTGCTTTACCTGCGGTGATGCTGTGATCAAAGTGCTGGGTCCTCATTATCCTGGTTTACAGATCTTCTTCTTGAACATGGTAGCCTCTACTCTTGTAGGCTTTGTAGTGGTACTGCTGACGAGCAATGTGAAAAATCTCCGCATTCACCAGCCCTGGTTACACCTGACAAGAGGTTTACTGCTCCTAGTGATGCAGTTTTCCGCAACCTACACATTCAAACATGTGCCCCTGGGGAGTGCCTATTTATTGGTCTTTTCGGCACCCTTGATCACAGTAATCCTAGCTCATTTCTGGTTGAAGGAGATTATCCGACCTCAACTCTGGGCTTGTGTGGGGACTGGATTTGTTGGGGTTATGATTTGTCTCCAGCCAGGCAGTGCAGAGTGGCATCCAGGGCTGCTGACAGCCTTACTGATTGGCATTGGGCATTCAATGCTGAACCTGCTAGTACGACAATACGGTCAGCAGGAAAGCCCCCACGCCTTAATGTTGACGAGTATTCTAACAGTCGCTGTAGCCAGTTGCTGGATTCCCTTCACAGACATCTGGCAACCTTTACAGTGGGATTTGTCAGGTTGGCATTTGTTGTTTGGCCTGTTGGGAGCTATTGCCGGCATTGCAATCACTGGGGCGTATCAATTGACGCATGCTTCACTGCTCGGTGCTTTCCAATATAGCCAATTGCTTTGGGGTGTTTTGCTGGGATATTTCTTTTGGCAGGAGGTTCCTTCTGCTGCAGTTTTGGTTGGCACTGTCTTGATCGTTGGTAGCGGTTTGGTCATTCTACGTCTTCGAAGGCCTCAGCCTGCGGCCAGTTCACCTTTGGCTTCAACGCTTCTTTCTTAGGAAAATCCATGAAATTCTTTGTTGATACTGCTGATGTGTCAGAAATCCGAAAGCTCAATGAACTTGGCATCGTGGATGGTGTCACGACTAACCCCACATTGATCGCCAAGTCAGGACGCCCCATTCGAGAAGTTCTTGCTGAAATCTGTGACTTGGTTGATGGGCCTGTCTCTGGGGAAACAGTCTCAACGGATGCGGAGGGGATGGTTCGTGAGGGACACTGGCTCCGAGAGATTGCTGATAATCTGACCGTGAAAGTACCCCTTACGGCGGATGGCATCAAAGCCACCAAGATCCTAAGCGATGAGGGAATTCCAGTCAATGTAACCCTCTGTTTCAGCTCAGGACAGGCCTTGCTCGCAGCGAAGGCAGGAGCCACCTTCATCAGTCCGTTTGTCGGACGGTTGGACGATATCGGACTGGAGGGGATGAATTTGATTCAGGACATTCGCCTGATTTATGACAATTACGGTTTTGATACGGAGATTCTGACGGCTTCGGCGCGCCACATTCCTCACTTGCTGGAGGCAGCTCGCTTGGGTTCCGATGTGATCACCGCGCCACCGCAGGTTTTCTGGCAACTTTTTGAACATCCAATGACAGACAAGGGCTTGGCAGCATTTTTGGCAGATTGGGAGAAGACTGGGCAGAATTTGGGGTGATTCCAAACAGGGAACGAGAAGCCAATCAAGCTGATTGATCAGCTTTTGAAAATTAGAAGGTGAAACCAATGCCTGCGCTAGCTAAAGGACTACTGATATTTGATTCATTGTCCAATAACAAAACCAAGTATAAGCTGAGTTGTTAGTTCACTACCAAGACTTTAACATGAATCAATAATGGAAGTGTCGTTGAAGTTGACGGTGATCACGCCAATATTAGCAGTTAGAGTCGTTGACGAATAGCCAACCCCGATTTGAGATGAGTGAATATATGGGGGATTGTATCCGGAAGCAGAAGGTGGTTCATAGCCATCCAGATTCTCACCTAATATCCTTGCTTAAATTTGTCCCATAAATCGTACTCGACTGGGATGAGCGGTTAGGAGGTTGGGAGTAGGCAGAATCAGGGCAGCCGAACTAACCGCTAAGAATTTCTTGAACATAACGCTTGCTCCTTCTTAAAATAGTAGTCAGAACTGTGCGGACAAAAAATATTGGCCTCACAGTAGAAGCTTGGATAGTGAACTGAGGTGAGTTCCATAGGAAGGCTGACCATTTTTATGAATAAAAAATTTAGCTTCTACTTCCAATGATTTGGACGAATATAGCTTGGCTAGCTTTAGGATGGTCGCTGATCCTCTTGGGAATCATGATTGTGCCCCTACCGTTACCGCTGGGGTTGGTTTCTTTCACCTCTGGCCTGGCAATTATCCTACCCAGAAACAAGACAGCCCGACGCATTTTAAGCTGGGGGCGTCACAAATGCCCCTGGGCTTTCGGTCCGGTGCTAAAAGTCTTGGAGAAGTTAGAAAAATCGCGCTGGCTTGGGGGTCGCCGAAAATCTTCGTCTCCATCCACAGAGATACCAGAATAATACATAATTGCACTTTGGCTTACTCTGACCTCTAAAGCCTCTGTCTATTTTATTCAGTGGATAGTCATACTGCAGCTCAGGTTGATTTGAACTGTCTGCACGTCACTCGTATTTCCCGCCTCGATTGTCAGAAAATTTAGTGAAACAACGTGTCGAATCGGATAAAGGGAATCACAAATATTTTCTGGCGCTTCTAACTGCAGTGAGATCTGATTCCCTCCTAAGAGGATGCTTGGGCTCAGGCCAGTGAGTTCATAATAGCCGACCTTTTCGTCCCCAAAACGTAGTAATAAATCGAAATTCTGTATGGGATTGTTCTGCAGAATAAGGGCAATTTGCACAGCATTCCCAGGTTCTAAATTCAGATTGCTCTGTGAAGATGTTACTATCGAAGCGCTTGGAACTGCTGAACCTACCCAAGTGGCTTTTTGGGAATTCAGTAAAATGGAAATCTGCTTGTTTAGAACGTCGGCTGTGTTTTTGGTTGAGTCATTCTTTGCGGGAGTTTGGTCTGAAGCACAGCCCAAAATAAGAAAAATTGAGCTAAAAATGAGGAATCCGAGAAAATTGCGGAGCGACTTCATCAAGAGTTCCATGGTCCTAGAGATGTCAAAGTCAACTCATCCTATGGAAGTGCGGATTTGACAGCCATTTGTTGTAAGTGAACTGACATAATGTGGTATGCTGACCCCTGTCGACGAATGAACCAATGGGCCTGCTACATCGTGAAGGTCAAAGTCTGGACTGAGTTCATAAAGAAAATCGACTAGGGTTCGTTTGTCACGGGTGCTCAGGCTGGTGGACAAATAGGGGTACATCAAGTCGTTGCTGTCAAAACTATGGCTCCAAATACCCAGCATGTGTCCAAATTCGTGTGTGGCAACCGCAGTTGTTGTTGCTTGGTCCTGACCCTTGAGCATATAGATTTCTTTGTCCGTGGTGGCTTGCCCTAACACGTGAGGACTACCGGCTTTTGCCAGCATCTGTGTGGAGTTGAGCCAATAAACCTTCACATCAGGTGAACTTGCGCTGAAAGAGACGCTGATACCAATTTCATTGAGCGTGCTAGCCCAAGCGGTTACGCCTGTTTCAAACCAACTGAGTTCATTAACACTTCCACCAAGTGAATAGGTGGCGTTTGTTGCATCTTTGTCAATCACAATCGAACTGTTTTTTCCCCAGTGGAAGATATATCGGCTCGTGACTGGGTAGTAGTCCTTGGCAGCGGTGTAAGACTCTGAATCACTACAGCCAAAGAGCAATAGTCCCGAACCTCCAATCAAAAGATTTCGGCGAGTCAAGGGGCACATTTAATTCCTAGAAGCGATAGGTTAGAGTCGTCAACAAAGCTAGCCCCCCCAGGTCAAAATTCTGTGTTTCCTGGATACTCTTTGCATTGTGGCCCGGTCTGATATCACTCGAATCAATCTCATTTTGAGCGATGATGTAGCGAGCTCCCACAGACCATTGCAATCTGCTATTGAATATATGATAAAGTCCTTGCAAGATCCCTGTGGTTCCTAAGGTTTCAGAAGTTCTGGTGCCAAGCTGATCTTTGATATTGTCGGTGGTTATGTATGAACTACCATATCCGTAGAAAGTTCTGCTCAAGTTATTAACCCCACCGCCAACCGACCATTCCCAATTTCCACGATATGAGGAGAGCAGCAGCAAAAGGGTTTGCAAATCCAAAGTATTCTCCTGCTCCTCTCCATTCAATGTTTGATAACGTATTCTCCCGCTCGTCGATGAGTATTCCAGGCCAATTCCTACTCCAGAAGTCCTTAAAAAAGTTACTCCAACTAAGTAACCATCTAAGCGGATGCCTTCTGCTCCATATCTATCCTTGAGATACTTATTGTATCCTTCGTTGGATCGAAGTTCTTGTGTAGAATATCCGTAACGCCAGAGCGAATCGCCCCACGCTTGATCTGCAGCTACAAACAGAAGTGCAGATGCAAGCAGCAGATAGACAAAATTATATTTCATGGTCTCAGAGTACGGTGGCATCAAGTTCTTTGAGCCGTGCCAGATGTCTAAAAGATGATCAGCAAAGGTACTGCAATAAATGTAGACATCAACGCAAAAAAACTGAACCTAAAGGGGCATACTTCTCGCATTTTTGTGGAATAAAATTAATTACTAGAATGCTAAAACAAAATCAGATGAAACTCAAACTGACCTACTTTTTAACAATTCTAACCATCTGCGGATTGCTGCTCTGTGGCGGATTCTGGATTGGTGATTCATGGTGGGAAAAGTTGGTGAACGCTGCTGGATCCGGAGTTCAGCCTGTTCAGGCCGCAGCTGATTTGGGTGAAGAAACAAAGATCACCTACCGTATCCAAGTGCGTGATGCGGAACAACTGCCTTTGGAGCGAGCGTTTGTTTCCTTGCAGAGCTACCCAGAATACCAGTGGTTCACCAATCAACTCGGGGAAGTTACACTACGTGTTGAGCCAAACTCACACCACGTGAAGGTTGTGGCTAATGGATTCATTACCCAGACCTTTGCCCTTCCTGCGGTTGACGGTCGTGATGAAGTGATCGTCAGTTATCAGTTGAAGCCCAACCCTTTACTTGCGCAATCAAGTCGCTAGCCATTTTTGGGGATAGCCTGTAGGCAGATCAAATCTCCAGTTCCTCTGCTTTCCAACCAACAATCGTCAGTAATAGCTGGAATCATCCAGCCTTCCTCTTGTCGAACTGTCCCACAACTCTCACCACCGACCAACAACTGGCCGTATCCATCTACACCCATCAATAGTTGGTATTTTCCTTTCCCTTCAAGTTTGATACGTTGCCCAACTGGGACACAAAGTCGGAAGGCGTCAAAGTCTGGAAAGTCGACCACTCGTTCACAACGAAGTCCATCTTGTTGCCAGATCAACTCGGGTTGTGGAGGTTGATATATTTCGGGTTTCATCCCT
>JAQWOT010000164.1 GCA_029245725.1 SAR324 cluster bacterium
CCAGCGTCTCCTTGACCGTGCCCTGGGCGAAGATCTTCTTGGACCAGACTGGAAACTTCATTTCAGTCAAGGTTGCGGCGTCACGCACCCCAGCATCAATCACCAAGCCCAACACTCCTCGCGCCTGCAGCGAGTTCGCCAGCAGATCCCCGAAATAACCATCCTCACACGGGCTCGTGGGAGCAACCACAAGGATGTCTCCGGCCTGACACTGCTCGACTGCCACATGAATCATCCAATTGTCTCCAGGGGCCACCTCACAGGTGACGGCTGTACCCACAATCTTGGCAGGACGGTAGATTGGGCGCAGATAGGACGCTAGCAGACCATTGCGTCCTTGTGCTTCGTGAACTGTGGCAACGTCCAACTCCTGATAGGCTTGCACCAATGATTCAGGTGGACGCGGAATGTCTGTGATGACAACGGGCATCAGAATATACTCCAGCAAATAAAAAACAGGGGAGAGTGCGATTCAAGCAGCTAAAGAGGTAAATAACCGGTTAAGAATCCACCCGTAGCAGAAAGTTCTCAAGCAAATTTCTAGAAAATTTTGGTATGAATTAAGATCAGAACTAGGCAGAAAGAGATGATTCAAAGAGAGATCAATCCTCCCGAATCAGGGAATTTGAGAGGATGTCAGAGGGAAGAAAATTCTGAAGTCCCAGAGCACTAGGAAACAGTCCAAACAGCAGAAAAAACAGGGTCTGCGTTATGAGTTTTATGTATAAGACTATTGTGCTTGGGCATATTTTTCAGCAGTTGGAGCCACATTTCCAGTACCTATCGCACTCACTGCTGCAATTCGATAATAGTAATATTTATTGTTGACAAGACCTGAACTGTCTGTATATGAGCATGCTCCAGATCTACAGCCAGATGATACGTTTGGTATAGTGATAACACCTGGGACGCTGTTCCCCATATTAATCTGGTCAAAACTGATAACTCTGCTTAGCCCACCTGATGATTGTTCTAATTTATAAACCGTGTAGTTATCAGCAACACCTACTGCATCCCAAGTGAGAGTAATACTACTACTACCAATCCCGTCTGATGTCGCTGTTAGATTTTCGACAATAGGCGGCAATGACTTTTGGTATAATGTTAAAACATCATCAGCACTGAAAGATCTACCGAAAATTTTTACTTCATCGACATAACCCTTCCAGTTTTTCTTTCCCTGACGATTGATGCCTATTTTTATTTTTTGCCAAAGGTACCTATTTTTTGCAGCCCAATAACTTTTCCACAAATCGCTTGTAGCGCTGCCTGTTGATTGTTGGTGCTTTCCGTTCACATAAAAACTTGCTTGATCATTTGCGTAATGAACTAGCGCGATATGATACCAACTGTTTAATTCTAAGACGGGCCCTTTGAGAGTCTTCCCATTATTGTTGTAGGCACGAATTCTACCCAGTGGACTAGCTGAATCATCTAAATCAATTTGAAAGTCTGGACCGTTTGGAATGTCACCAGATGAAAATGCTGAGCTATACATTTCCATATCTCCATCTGGATTTACCCAAAGTGACAACGTCCAGTTGTCTGGAATATCTAACTGATTGAATGAAGTATTTTCTGCATATGTGCCATCATTTGCACTCGAACTACTTAGGCCTCGATCTCCATCAAAGTATGCAGATATACCAAAAGCACATCCCTCTCCAAATGTAATACTGTTGCTTGTGTCAACTAGATTATATGGGTATCCATTAGCCCTACTTCCATTATTAGGACTATAATCGTTTAAGTCTCGAACAAATGGATAGTACACAAGTAAGTCTGGATCATTGTCTACCATAACTGACTCACTTGCAGTTGAAGTACATTCTACAGGGTACGGAGTTTCACCTAGTTCATTTGTAGAAAGCTTAAAAACGTCATCTGCATCAGCTTTACGATCACCATCATCTATATACGCTGCGAGTCGATACCAATAGGTTAAAGTTGGACCCAATCCTCCGTGTATAAATTCACCAGATGTCCCTAGTATAGCTCCTGTATGATTATCTGAATCATCAACCATTCTACCTGCTGGAGTTCGTGAAGCTGGGGGAACAGTCGTGTAAAATAGTTTATAGTAGTCATACGCACCTGTAGGGAAACCTACTGGTGCATCCCAACCTAAATGAAGTCGAACAATATCGCGTGTAATATTATCTAAATCGAAATCTGCAATTCCTGGGTTGTCATCATCAACCGTAGTCACAGTTACTGTTTGACTCCCCAATAAATCATACTTGGAATCTGCAGTACTGCTTGTATTAACAGAAATTGTGACAGTACTACTGACATTATCATCATCTACAAGTTCATCAACTGCCGTCACCGTCACTGATTTAGTTGTGTTATCAGTAAAAGTCAGACTACTGGGAGAGATACTCGCCTCTGATGCATCATCATGGCTCAGATCAAAGACGACGGTCCCAGTGGGTACCGTATCCAACTTAACGGTAAAGGTTTGTGAGGTTGTGCCCGATTCGTTCACACTGACTGCCGTAGTTGAAAGGGTGAAACCTGCCGTATCGTCATCATTGATCGTCACTGAAACCTGCTGTGGAGTCCCTGCCTGGGCACCTTGCCCCCCACTCACCGACGAGATTTGAATTGTCAGGGTTTCATCATCTTCATCAATCCCATCATTCACCGGGGCAAAGTTGATGAAACCACTTGTGGTACCAGCTGTGATGGTGATGGCACCTGGGGCGGTATAATCTCCTCCAATGGTGGTTCCATTGGTTGTGCTGAGATTGACCGTTGTATCCGTTGCGGCTGTTCGATTCTGAGTTGCCGTAATCTCCACGGTTCCACTCTCCGCGACAGTTGCCGCTGCGGCAGAGAGCGTCACAATCGGCATTTCCTCATCATCAATCGTCAACACATTGATTGTTTGCACGCCAACGCTGTCGTAAACACTGTCCAAGGTGTTTGGCTGATCAATCGCTACACTCGTGGTGCTGGTGACATTGTCGTCGTCATCGCTGTCGTCCTCACCGGTAATCGTCACAGTCTGACTGACTGTCCAGTTTCCTGTCGAGAAGGTCAGGCTTTCCGGAGAAACCCGTGCTTCGCTCAAGTCATCCGAAGTGATATCAAACTCAACGGTGTTTGTCGGTTCAGTCTTCAGCACGACCGTAAAGGTTGCAGTCGTGCCATTCTCACTGACATCTGCTGTGGTTCGTGAAATAGTGAAGCTGGCCGTATCGTTATCCGTAGTAGTTGCGGTGACGGTCTGGGCAGATAAGGTTGGTGAGTTGTAGTTGCCATCTCCACTGCTTGGAGTCAGTGTCAACAAGGTTGATCGATTGCCATCATCAATGTAGTCATCCTTGCCCGTCAGCGTCACTGTCTGGGCTGTCGACCAATTGCCGGTACTGAAGACCACGCTGCTTGGATAGAGCACCTCGCTGCTGTCATTATCACTCAAGGTGAGCGTCACATTGGCTGTCGGCTCACTGTTCAGTACAACGGTGAAGGTGTCTGTGCTACCAGTCTCAGCAACTGAGGCCGTTGTCTTCGAAAGCGTGAAGCCGGCGCTGTCGTCATCTGTGATAGTGACAGATATTTGTTGAGGCGTTCCGCTTTCAGTAGCACCGCCACCAGAGACTCCGGTGATATCAAGCACTACAGCCTCATTGCCTTCGGTAATGTTGTCATCAACTGACGTGATGGTTGTAGTCTGCGTGCTACTACCTGCAGCAATCACCAATGAACTTGAATCAAGACTGTAGTCTGTACCTCCACCGGTTGCTGTTGCCCCTGCTCCAGGAGCCAAGGTCACCGTGATGGCCGAGGAAGAAACTACGGAAGAGGTCACCGTTACAGTAGAAGTCCCCCCATTCTCAGCAATCGGGCTCGTAGGGGTCGGAGCCAAGGTGATCTGCGGGGTTGCCTCATCATCAACCAGTGTAATCGTCTGGCTCTGTGTTCCGTTCTCACTGGCGCTGTCTCCTCCACTCACACTGGCAATGTCGATGATGATTGTCTCTGCCGGGTTCTCACTGACACTGTCCTGAAGCAAGTTCAGATTGGTCGTCCCGCTGGTCGCTCCGGCACTGACGCTGATCGTGAAGTTGTCCAGCATGTAGTCACTGCCATTGTCCGCTGTGCCCGATGGACTCAGGGTGACCAGCGTATCCACTGTTGCTGCATGGTCTAGCAAGGCGGTGATCACCGCTGCGGCACTGCCGGCATTCTCATTGACACTACTCGCTGAGACCAGCAGGTCCACCACCGGTGGGTTATCATCATCAGTGATCGTAATTGTCTCCTGCTGGTTGCCCCCAGATTCCACTGCACTGCCACCATTCACACTGGCAATGTCCACAACAATCGTCTCTGCAGGGTCGAAGGTGCCATCATCAAGACTACTGACCAAGGTGCTGGTGCTAGCGGTGTTGGCTGGGATCGTCAGGCTGGTTGTACCGATGCTGTAGTCACTGCCGTTGTCTGCACTGCCGCTCAAGGAGAGGTTGACCGTGATCACCGAGGAAGAAGCTGGGGTTGAGGTCACCGTCACGGTGGAGGTTCCTCCATTCTCAGCAATCGGACTCGTAGGCGCTGGAGCCAGCGTGATCTGCGGTGTTGCCTCGTTGTCAGTGATCGTCACGGTCACCTGTTGAGCCGGAGTAGCCTCTATGGCACTATCTCCCCCACTCACACTGGCAATGTCCACAACAATCGTCTCATTCGGCACCTCACTGAGCGGGTCCTCCAAGATGCTCAACTGAGCCGTCCCTGTGGTGTTGCCAGCAGCAATCGTGATTGTGCTGCTGTTGATCGTATAGTCGGTCCCAGCTCCTACAGTCGCCGTCCCCGACAGCGAGAGGGTCACGCTAGTGCTGCTCTCAGCGACAGCACTCAGTGTAGCTGTCAGGGTGACCGCGTTGGCGCCAGCACTTTCAGCTACGCTAGTAGTTGAGCTACTCAGGCTCACGGTGGGTGTGGGATCATCATCAGTGATCGTGATCGTCTCTCGTTGGGTCCCACTCTCAGAAGCTCCGTTGCCCCCACTGACTGTATCAATGTCGACAATCACTGTCTCCGCTTCATCATTGAAGTTGTCATTCACTCCGGTCACCGTGATGCTGCCGCCAGTGCTACCGGCGGCAATCGTGATCGAAGAAGCGCTCCGTAAGTAGTCAGTGCCATTGTCTGCTGTTCCACTGAAAAGCAGGTTGATCGTTGTGCTCTGGGCTGCTGTGGTACTCATTGTGGCTGTCACCGTCGAAACCCCACCATTTTCAGCAATCGGGGAGGAAGAGGAGAGACTCACTGTCGGTCCTGCCTCATTATCTGTCAGGTTGATCGTCTCGGTCTGCACCCCATTTTCTGTGATCCCAATCGAGTTGGTCACCGAGCTGATGTCAATAATAATTGTCTCAGTCCCCTCGATCAGTAGGTCCTCACTGATGTTCAGCGTGGTTGAAGCCGTCGTACTGCCGGCAGCAATCAGCAGGGAGCTGCTGTTGAGCGTGTAGTCTACCCCACCCCCCGTGGCGGTCCCTGAAGTGGAAAGTCCCACTGTGACATTGTCCGAAGCGGTATTTGACAATGTGACTGTCACCGTCCTAGCTCCAACACCAGCTCCTTCAGAGACAGTGTTGTTATCTACCGACAGGCTCACCGTAGGAGTTCCCTCATCATCGGTGATCGTCACTGTCTCCTGCTGGCTCCCAGACTCCGTTGCACCACCACCACTGACCGAGCTGATGTCGATGATCACCGTCTCAGCTGGGTCATAGATTCCATCATTGACGGTGGTAATGCTGGTTGTTGCTGTCGTGCTGCCAGCGCTGATGTTGAGCACTCCCGCTCCCAGGCTGTAGTCCACCCCACTCCCGCTGGCTGTACCAGTCTCGGCCAAGTTGACTGCGATGACAGAAGAAGAGGCTGGGTTCGCTGTCACAGTCAGCGTCACCGAGGCATTCGCCTCGGTGACTGTGCTCGCTGAGCTGCTCAGGCTGATCACTGGTAAGGCCTCATCATCGGTGATCGTCACTGTCTGCCTCTGGGCTGGAGTAGCCTCAGTGGCATTGTCACCCCCACTGACGTTGGTGATATCCACAATCACAGTCTCAGCTGGATCACTGATTGAATCCCCCGCACTGCTTAGAGTCGCCGTACCTGTGGTGTTGCCAGCGGCAATCACGATCGTGCTGCTACTAAGATTATAATCAGTTAGGTTTGTTGCGGTCCCCGAAGTCCCCAAAGTCACGCTCGTGCTGGCGCTGTTGACATAGCTCAGAGTGCCCGTCAGGGTGACCGAACCACCTGTCTCACCCATGCTGTTGCTGTTCACCGTCAGGCTCACCGTCGGTTGGATCTCATTGTCATTGAAAGTCAGTATCTGCTGCTGGGTCCCGGACTCTGTGGCGCTGTTGCCCCCGCTGACTGAGTTGATGTCGACAATGATCGTCTCACCGTTGTCATAGTAGGGGTCATCCTGGGCGCTGATCGTTGCTGTGGCTGTAGCCACTCCAGCAGCAATCGTCAAGACTGTGTTGTCGATGCTGTAGTCGCTGCCCCCACCAGTGGCTGTACCTGAAAGAGCCAGCGTCACTGTCGTGGCGCTTGAAGCTACTGGGTTCATGGTCACCGTCAGCGTGGCGTTATCCCCAGCTCCAGTCTCGTTGAGCGAATTGGTTGAGGTCGACAGAGTCACGCTTGGGTTGGCCTCATCATCGGTGATCGAGATGGTTCGTTGCTGGGCTGGTGAGGCTTCCACCGCGCTGTCGCCACCACTGACGGAGCCAATGTCAATGATCACCGTCTCGGTGCCCTCTGAGATCGTGTCATCCTGGGTTGTCACCGTCGTCGTTGCTGTTGTACTACCAGCGGGTATCGTCAGGCTAGTTGTAGCGATGCCATAGTCAGCCGGGTCACTAGCTGTGCCGCTTAGGGACAGGTTGATGCTCACCGCAGTGCTGTTGACGTAACTCAGTGTAGCCGTCACGCTGGTGTTGTTCGTTGCTCCCGCTGCCTCTGTCAGGTTGTTCGATCCTACTGTCAGGCTCACCGTCGGCTGGGCCTCATCATCGTTGATCGTCAGCGTCTCACTCTGGGTACCACTTTCGGTGGCAGTGCTCCCACTGACACCGCTGATATCGACGATGATCGTCTCACCGTCATCGTAATACGGATCATCATTGCTGCTGAGCGTTGTTGTGGTGCTGGTCGAGCCAGCAGGGATCACTAGAGTGGTACTACCAACACTGTAATCAACTCCTCCACCAGTAGCTGTCCCAGAGATTCCCAGCAGGATTGTTGTGTTGCTCGTTGCCGCTGCGGTCATTGAAACTGTCAGGGTCACGGCCGGGTTCGCTGCGTTCTCTAGAAAGCTACTGGCTGAGGTGGCCAGCGTAACCGCTGGCGCTACCTCATCATCGGTGATCGTCACCGTCTCCTGCTGGTCCCCGTTCTCTATGACGCCATCTCCTCCAGAAACTGCAGAGATCTCCACGGTGATAGTCTCGGCGTCATCATCAATGTTGTCATCCAGGCTGCGTAGGGTCGTGCTGGCGGTCAGCGAACCCGCTGGGATCTCGATGGTCGCATTGTCGATGCTGTAGTCGGTGTTGAGCGTGGCGCTGCCGGAGAGAGAAAGTAGAACTGTCGTGGTGCTAGAGGCTGTCTTGTTCAACGTGGCATTGATGAAGACAGTGCCAGCATTTTCAGCAAGGTTGGAAGAGACAGCCTGCAGGCTGACACTCGCTGGAGCGATGCGCTTGGGCTGCGCTTCCGGACTGTCAGCGCGGGGAAACTCGATGTCATAGACAATCGTCCCTTCCTTACAGCCGGAGAGAACCAGCGTAAAGAATAAACTGAAAAGGATCAGCAGCGACTTCATCAAATGCTCCAGGAAAGCAGACCAGCTCAGCAGATTGCTCCGCCTAACTTGATTCTCTTAGAGGATTTTGAGGCTTCCTTGAAGACCTTATCGCTTCCATGCGCAGTCCAAGAACTCTCAGGAGCAACCTTGCAGGGGTAGAGGTGGGTTGCTGTTGCTTTGTGCGTTGGCCGAGAACTCTTACGGAAATAATTTCAAGTAAGCTCAAAGTGAAATATTCATGCCTGAATGCCTACTTATCGAAAGTGAATTTCGCAAGAGGAACTGAATAAGCTATAATAAATTTAGCTATTAGTCAATATTATGTCACAAATAAACATAGCAAAAGCCTACTTAGAACCAATTTTTGTAAAAGTGCAGAAAAAACAGGTTTACTGACGGAAGATGTAGGTGATTTTTGGTGCATTCAACTTGGGCAAGTACTGCGTGAACGCTTTGTGCTGCGAAGGTTATTCTCAGCAAGCGTTGAACTCAGTGACATCAACACTCTGCCCATACTAGCAATGAAACAGTTCCTTTCTTTCACACAGGTTAACTCGATTAAAAAGACTCAAATCGGTGTTGTTGGGCTCGGAGAGATCATTGCTGTCTACATCAATAATCTCAAATGTTTTGAGGCCATTCAGCTATTGGCTTGTCTCAGGCGTGGTCTTGAAAAGGCACAGTCAAAAGCCTTGAGGCACGGTATTGAACGTTCCTACGCCAGTGCCGACGAACTGATTCAAGATGCAGAATTGAGCTGATCTTGAACCTCACACCACCGTTGTGCCACTAACAGATCAATCGCGCCACCTTGCTTGTTGGCAAGCATGTTTATATGGAAAAACCTCTAGCCACCACCTTTGAGGTAAGCAGTGAACTGGTGATCTTGGCCAAGAAGTGAGATCTCCAGATTGGCAGTGCTCCAGACACTTTTTTTAGCAGTCGCCTGCAGACATTCCAAGAAATCATCGATAGGTGATGGAAAGCATTCTGAAATTTGCTCAGGAACAACGCTTTATCGACATGACCACCACTTTCGAACGACCAGAGGCTGTAGGAGGAAATTATTTGGAGGAACTACGGCGAGTTGCTGTGTCAACAGAGGGAAGGCATTATCCAACTAGGGACTGGCTTGCTCCTGAGTAGATGGAAAAGACCACCGTCAATTTGTTGAGAAGCCCTCACCAATTAGGTGGCGAATTGAATGTAACGAAGCTGAGAAAGATCTCGCCACCTTGGGAGAAGGGTTACCGCATCAGTGGTGGGTGAGAGATTGGTACAGAGGAGAAAAGGTAAGGAAAATAGGTGACTTGCAGGAAATCCCTCATTCAGCTTTCAGCCACCTTCTCCCCAAAGGAGAAGGACAAACTCTCATTCGATTGAAACCCTCGCTCATTCGCAAAGAACTTTTGAACCAACGCTGTCTGAAATCCCTCGCCCAATAGCAGATCGTTGAGTTAGCACTGCTTTAAAATACCCTCGCCAGAAGCAGCAGTCCAACTCAGGGTATTCTGTTGTGTGCCAGCTATAGCAGCTAGATCTGTGACTGGGGCCAGCTCATCACCACTTCCAGAACCACTCTCATTTCCAGTATCGACTTCATCGACTCTGGGAAAATCCACATCATAGACAATCGTTCCTTCTTCCTGAAGTTACCCGCATCCCATCTGGATCAGACAAACCAGAGCTGGCAACAATGGCAGTTCGTAAGTTGTTTTCATAAGTTCCACATTTCTCAGAATCATTGCTTGTATTGGATGTGTTGGAATTCAACTAGGTATACTCAGCAAATGTATTACAGGAAAATTAACTCAGAGGATCCACTCAACGGTAGGAGAATATCGGTGCAGGACCGTCAGGCCAGTAAACTTTAGGGGGAGAATGTCAGTACAAAAATCAAAAATTTCTTAACTTTCTTATTTTGCTGATCTTTATGAAAAGATTTCGGAGTTTGAAAAAATCTCTGCTGACACCCAAGAATGAACCATTGTGGTGGACGGACTGTAGCGGATGGTCAGCTTAGAGAATGACAACTATTTTGGAAGAGGAGAGACGACGCAAGTGGTGCCTGAGAACGTTGTGGAATTGGAAGAAATAGTGCGAGTTGGATATTTGGAAGAGTTCTCTCTTCCAGCCTGAAGGCCATCTTCTCCCTGATGGAGAAGAACGAATTCCGGTTATGTTGAAAATCAGTGGTTGCCTTGACAACCCTCACACAGTGGGAAAGAGGTCACATCTGAAGCGGTGAGGGAGGAAGTTAGTTTGTGGTGAAAAAATATAGGAGTCACAGCGGTCTAATACCTGATGAAAAATAAATTCCATCAGGACAGATCGTTTATTTGCAGATCATATAACGTGTTGCCCTACAGTCAACTTCGCCAAGTTTGGTCCCAATGAAAAACATATTGGAGTAAATATGGTTTAATCTGCCCTCCACTTCGTCGTAATCAATATAGAGTGTATTGCGATAAAAGGCTGATTTTACTCCGACAGTCCAAGCATTATCGAAATCAGCATATAGTGAAAGTTGGTAGCCAACCAGGAAATCTGTTCCGAATCTCTCACCGTAGTGTACTACCTCGCCCAAAGCATTTCTTTCAAGTTTGTCAAATTGAAGAATGCCAAAACCACCTACTAGCTCTAGACTCCCTCCTATCTGTATCAAATCATGCTCTACACTCTTCAGTACCTCCACAGCTTTACCAAAGCCAATCGAGTAATATCCATGAATTACACGGGTCTTAATACTGTGATAAAGTCCTTGATCATCTAAGAAATGGTGCTCAAAACGAGTATCTAGGAGAGCCTTGCCAAGTACCATGTTATCTGCAAAGGAACGGTGGGACGCCATCAACTCGAGAGTAATTCCTTCCATCTCCTCAGACTTCAAGTCATCTTGTTCATAATTTCCATAAGCCTGCCCCCAACCGAGCCACATCCGTTTTTCAACTGGTTCCTGAGCGTTTGAAGTGACTGCGGAGAAAGCCACACTCAAAATCCAGAGCCACAAAAAGATTGTAGATTTCTTCCAACTTAAAATGTAGTGGATACTCTTGTAAGGCAAATCCATTTGTCTTAGCTAAGTTACTGAATTTCAAAACTGATCAATGTTTTGACAGAAAAATACAACAAATTTTGAAGTGACTAGGATAATGTTTGTATCCTTTTTCAGCAAATCTAAGTTGAGCTTATTGGTAGCCTGCACTCAGAGTAAAAATCATTTTTTACAGTTTTTTTTATTCATCTGTGACGAATTACACCAAAATTGAAGTCGTTTGATGTTTTAATGCTAAAAAGGACTGAAAATACTAGCCGAAAAATAGTTGGAGATACTTGGGGATTTGTTTGGAGTGAACGATACAAGTCAGTCTGACACTCAATTTAATCTTTCATTTTCCCAAGATCAAAAAGGTCAGTACCTACAAAGTGAGCTTTGGCACCCTACAAGTCAGGATTCATCTCCGCACATACCCTCAAAAATCGATGCACACTTGCTGCCACTAGCATTGTTTATGTAATGAGGAAATATACTACGTACACTGGAATTTTGTTCAATCTGAGAGGCAGTCACGACAAACTTCAGTCAACATTGTACTTAAACAGTGAATTTGATTACCCTAGTTGGTGTAATTTTTTTGATGAGGAATGAATAATTAGGAGACAGTTTCTTCAGGAAGATTTCTGATCAACGATAGCTAGAGCAGAGAAACTGGTAAAGCAGTTTTCTTCATGAGATTTTAAATAGAAATTACAATGATATAGCACTATTGGCTATTGAAATATAAAAAAGTTCGAAGAGAATGTTGTAACAGTTATTGAAAATTCGGGGGAGAGTACCAGAAACATAATTCATGAATTGACAACCAGGAACATGTGGATTGATACAAATTCAGAGACAAAGGCCCTAATGCTAGTAGCTTGAGCTCAGGCAATCTCATTAGAATTGTTAGGGTTGTTTTTGGTAAGACTTCTTGCTGCTGTCAATATAAAGGCTCGTACCTGCTAGGCTGTACAGATCATGTACTACTGCATTAAGCGCTGGATTTGTGCCGGAACCACAGTTTCTACCTGCAATACTTGATGATTGGTTGTCTTGCCAAGTAGAAACACCACAATAAACCGTATTATTCATTGTTACTCTGGCTTCACTGGTCAGAGGAGTCACACTAAACTCTTGCAGTCGACTGCTCATCGTGTAGCCGACAGATCCATTCGGCAAAATTAGAGGAGATGAACCTCCGACAAGACCCGAGTAGTTTCTCCTCACAGAGTATCTAGCAGAACTGCAGGAACTGTCATCGAAAGTCATTATATCCAGTGTCAGGTTGAATCCAGCGACTTGAAGTGTTTCCGTTTGATAAGGACTTCCACTCGTACAACTGGAGTTCCAAGTTCCATAAAGTGCGGTTAGAGGAACT
>JAQWOT010000165.1 GCA_029245725.1 SAR324 cluster bacterium
AAAAGGCCTTAGATCTCCTCATTGCATTATACAAGTAGAATCTGATGGACAGAGAACTATAATAAGTGAGAAGATTAATTTCAACTACTCAAAGATCATTCATTTTATTTCTCAAAATTCAAAGAAGACTAGCTTCATTTATCTGGATGGATATCGTTTTTTGGATTGTGATCTATTATTAGAAATTTCAAAAGAAACTGGAATCCCAGTCATCATTGATCTAGATGGATATGAAGGTCTTAATATTGATATGAAGAAACTAAGTTATTTCGATACAATTATATTTAATAAATCTCTCCTCAAACAATTAACAGGTAGTGCTAGTTTAGAAGAGAATGGAAACTATTTTAGAACCCTCTATTCAAGTAAGATTATCTGTACTTGTGGTGAGGATGGTGTTGAAACGTTGGTTAATGGCCACTTTACAAGAATTTCAGCACCAAATGTTGAGGTAGTTGACACGACAGGGGCTGGTGACACATTTGCTGGCGCTTACTTACACAGTCTGGAAAGTAATACACCTTTTCTTGAGAACGTTGAACATGCAGCTAGAATTGCAAGTAAATCAACAGCCTTTAATGGTTCACTTGGTCTACTAGTGGCGAATCAAAAAATGTAATCAAAATCATAAGTGCTTTCTAGCCATCCAAGAAAAAGTAGTACTAGGACTAACTTCTAAACCCCTTCCAAGGATCATAAGCATACGAATAATTTGATGCTGCTCCAAAACAAGGAGCATGCATCATATCCTTAGTTATTATAATATTAAGAATCTCTTCAGAGTCACAGGCTTAGTATTTCTCCACGTCAATTTTTACCAAACGGTTTTGATTGATCCCCCATCAACTGCGATGCTACTTCCTGTAACATAGGATGCAGCATCTGAGAGTAAAAAAGCTCCCATCTTACCGAAGTCTTCGATTGTGCCATATCTTTGAAGAGGGATGGTTGATTGGCTCTGGGCCTTACGTTCTTCCACAGAAATTCCAGCTGCTTTCGCCTGATTCTCATCGATGGAGCGCACACGATCGGTATCAATTCGTCCAGGCATGAGGTTGTTTACTCGAATATTTTTGGGAGCTAGCTGTAGCGATAAGCTCTTTACGAGGCTTGTTACCCCGGAGCGCATGACATTTGAAAGAATTAGAACATCAATTGGTTCCTTCACTGAAGATGAGGTCACTGTAAGAATGGAACCACCTCCACGAGATTCCATCGATGGTATAACCTCACGAATCATTCTAACTGCGCTCATCAGGTTCATATCAAAGGCCGCTTGCCAGTTCTCGTCTGTAAAATCCATAAATTTGCCCGGAGGAGGCCCTCCTGCGTTGACCACCAGCAGATCTACTCCTCCGAAGTGATCAGTTGTTCTTTTGGTCCAATCTTCGATACTTTGTTTGTTGGATGAATCCATAATTGAACTCAATACACCTGCCTGGGTTTCTTCTCGCAACTTACTAGCTGCTGTTTCAATTCCGTCTTTTGATCGACTGCCAATTGACAATTTTGCACCTTCACGAGCCAATTCCTGAGCAATTCCAAATCCGAGGCCTTTGCTTGATGCGGCAACCATCGCGACCTTGCCTTTTAAATTTAACTGCATTTTCTCTCCAGAATCTTTTGATTTAAGGTTAGTTATTTAAGTGACATTCAACAGACTGGAAGCTTTCCTAAGATGCAAGATGTTCAACCAAAAATTTATGATGAAAGTTATCAGCTTTTTAGCAAACATCGACTTTGATTTCCTTCCTGAGGACATCCTGATCTTCAACTAAGAATTATCATTGGGCGTTCATCTAGGTAGTAGATTGATCACTTAGTTCTAAGTTGATTAATGCTCAATTTTCATAATTTTAGGTAAAGAAAATGGCACATGTTGGTTTAATTCAATACGAACAGGCTTCTGAAGAAGTCAGAAAGGTCTTTGATGATATCAAGAATTTATGAAAAATTCCTGATGTGAATAATTTCTGGAAATGCCTAGCCAATCACCCACCAACACTCAAACGGACTTGGGAAAGCTTGAAAGATGTAATGGCTCCCGGGGCTCTGGCTTCACTGACCAAGGAAATGATCTATGTCGCAGTGAGTGCCAGCAATGGATGTGAGTACTGCATTCATTCACACACTGCAACAGCAAGAAAACAGGGAATGACGGATGAAATGTTTGGAGAGTTGATGGCGAGTGGGTATGGCCAATGAAACTAACCGCTTGGTTCACGGATATCAGGTGCCTCTGGATCCGCAATTTTGTATAGAAAATTAGGGCCAACTTTTTCATGGCAAATGAAAATATCGTCTCAGAAATTGAGAAGCAACAATCTGGAGGTAATCAATGAAAACTAAAGAAATGAAAAAAGGTGGATACGAATATATCCCTGGAGTCATTCAGTATTCTGGTGGCGTAACGGCTTTGCCAGGCTTCCGGATTGTCCGAGTAAGATTTATGCAGCCCGTTCCGATGGAGATTGGATTTCAGAGGATTGCAAATCATCTTCAACAAGCTGGCAGACCAAAAACCGCATTTTGCGCCTGTGAGCTGCGATCACCTGGACAGTTTACCCAGGCTGGTTTTGAAGAATTTAATCTCAACTATGCGAATACCCTCAGGGATTGGCAGATTATGCAAGGGAATGAGAATCCTGTCGCTCGTTCCAATGTCTGTCCAGCTGTCAATGCTCCGAATTCACCCTCCTTTCACGCTTTTTGTTTCACAGTGGAAGTAAACGCCAATGAACAGTCATTTGTCATCGCTGGCTCTGGAGAAGCACCCGAGGGCAAAGGAAACTATGCGGATGTTGCTGTCAGTTATGGGGACACCAGCGAGAGTGGAATCCGCTCAAAAGCAGAATTTGTTCTCGGAGAGATGGAACGCAGAATGTCTTTCTTTCAGAGTGATTGGGCCTCTACAACCGCTGTCCAGCTATATACCGTTTATGATGCCTATCATGTCATTGTCAAAGAGATGAGTGAGCGGAAAGTTCTTGAGCACGGTATCACCTGGCACAATTGCCGACCCCCTGTGATTGGCTTGGATTTTGAGATGGATTGTCGTCGGATTTTTGAAGAAAACGTTCTTCCATAAAATGAGATGTGAGTTCTCATTGAAAAGCAGTTGTTCACTCAACAAAGAAACTGATTGGAAGCATTGTTACTACCTCTCCAGATCCTTCAAAAAGGGTGATAGTTGCTAAAATGGAGTGGGAAACCTTATTACTTGGTTGAGTTGAACATACGAGTTGAATGAATTTATTTAAAAATGGGGGATTGAGTAGGTTTTTCAAGCCGAGTTTCCCTTTTGAACCAAAGAAATTCCCATTCTTTTATGGCTGGTGGATCCTAGTAGTTGCAACCTTCGGAATGCTTGCAAGTATACCGGGTCAAACAATTGGAGTTGGAGTATTCACAGAGCATTTGCTCGATGTGTCGAATTTGAGTCGCCTCGATCTGAGTATCGCTTACATGTTCGGTACTGCTGGGAGTAGCTTACTGATTCCATACGGAGGAAAATTATTGGATCATTGGGGATCAAGGATCATGATCATCTTTGCAGGATTGGGGTTGGCATTTGCTCTCTTTCTGCTGGAAAATACGGAGGGCCTGCTGGCTGTTCTGAATCAATTATCGTGGCTTTCTCCTTTCTTTGTCAGTTTTGCCATTCTTTCGTTGATCTTCTTGCTCTTGCGTCAGTTTGGACAGGGCTTGATGACCATGGTCAGTCGTTTTGCCTTGTCAAAGTGGTTTGACCGTAGACGTGGGTTAGTGACGGGAATCAACGGTGTCTTTGTCTCCTTTGGTTTCTCTTCAGCACCCCTTCTTTTGAACATGCTAATTCTAGAGCAAGGTTACCTTGGAAGTATGGTGATTTTAGCAATCATCTGTGGCTTAGGTACCGCTTTCCTCGGCTGGTTGTTTTTCAGAGATCAGCCTGAGGACTGTGGAATGGAAATGGACGGATGGTCCACTGATAAATTAGAGGATATTCATTCCAATCTTGGTTCACCCCAAAATACTACTGCGAAAGACCTCCCACTTGAAGAAGTTCGTAGGAGTTTTACCTTTTGGATCTTTACTCTGGGGATGGCGTCTTCCTCACTAATCATCACAGGATTCACCTTTCACATTGCTTCTATTGGAGAAATCGCGGGTCTGGACCGATCTGCCATCTATTCGATCTTCCTGCCGATTTCAATCATCAGTGTGATCACGAATTTTACTTCTGGTTGGTTGAGTGATCGTATTCCATTGAAATATCTGCTGATGGTACTTGTGTTGTCGCTCGGCCTAGGGAGTTTCGGAATGTTGTATTTACACGAAACAATTGGAAGAGTTTTGGTAATGATTGGCTATGGCATTCAGGGTGGAGTATGGGGGTGCCTTTCTGTGGTCACTTGGCCAAGATTTTATGGACGGAAACACCTCGGTGCCATTTCAGGGCTCTTTATGGGAGTCATCATTTTTGCTAGTGCCATCGGTCCAGCTTTTTATGGAATTTCTCAACAGGTCACAGGAAGTTACAATACTTCAGCTTGGGTTGCTGTGCTGATGAACCTGCTCATTTTTGTTGGAGCATTCAGAGCAAAGCGCATGTTGACAATATCTAAGTGAGCAATTGTGAAGGCTTTTTTTTGGGGATCTAGGACCAGATTAACAAGGAATGTAAAAGGAAGTTGCGCATGAAAATCAAAGGCAAGTGCCATTGTGGCAAAATATCAATCACTGCAGAGGTAGACCCAAATACAGCTACTGCCTGTCACTGCACTGATTGTCAGATGTTTGGGGAGGACCTTTTCGAACTGTTGTGGTAGCCAAGGGGGAAAGTACCAAAATTGATGGAAATCCTAAGGAATACATGAAGATTGCCGAAAGCTGGAATCCACGGATTCAGGCATTCTGTGGAGAATGTGGAACCAGCCTCTATGCAACTGACCCAAAAAAGACTATGTTCAATCTGCGAACCGGATTTCTGAAGCAGCGTGAAGAGCTGATTCCCAAAAAACACATCTTTGGAGATTCTTCAGCCAAGTGGCTAATGGACCTTGAGCAACACCAATGGTTTCCCAAGACGCGTCAAAAATGAACCATCCGAAGAGATTCGACTCTCTTCAGCATTTTCATAATTTGGGTTGTCTGTCTATCAATTCGAATATGAAATTTGCAGTGCTTTGGCTACCTTTTCCTGCATTGAAGGGAGCCATTGGCTCCCCTCTTCGCTCGTGATGGCCAACCAGAATAAGAAGGCGCATGCCGCAATTACAAATAATCCAATGCCAAATCCACCTTTTTCTTTTTCACTCTCACGGTGAATGGGTTCGTTCAGTCCTTGCTGAATCACTTCCATTTCTTGAGGTGTGACATGATCTGCAGGGGATGGTGTTGGAATGTCGGCATTGACCCTACTTGGTGCACTGTTGTGGAGGAGTAATCCCTCCACTTCCTTTCTAAGTGTCTGAATATCTGAGGAGAGGTTACCAATCATTTGCTCGGTACGCTGAGAGATCTGCTTCTCCAACTCCAGAGTCTTCAACAATTCCGACTTTTCCAAGGTCAGCCCTTCTATCTGCTTTTTCAAAGATAATAACTCTTCTTGCAAAGCGATGATTTGTTGAGTTGACTCTTGATCTGCTTTGCCTTTTCGGATTTTTGGAGTGGAAGTAGAATCTTCTTGGAAGGAAATTGCTTGCTGGATTTTTTGGAATTGTTCTTCGTCCAGAAGTCTTCGTCGACCATCTTGATGAGGATTGATCTCCAGTTCCTTCATCAGACGATACAGCTTGGACTTTCCAATCTGTAGATCTTGAGTGAGTTGGGTCAGTGTAATCATCTTTAACTCCAATGTTTGATGCATACCTGCAGTATTTTATTCACTATCCATTAGTGATGGTACTGACGTGACGCTATGATAATTGTTTCATCTTTTTTTCCCATTAATTTTTTCTTATGGGAAAAGAATTAGTGTTTCCTCCTTTGATGATGATTTCAAAAGGCTAGATTTAACTACCAATTTTTTCGAATGCTACTAACGATTGAGTTCAGCCGAGAGTCGCTGATCCCAAGTCCCTGCTCTGCAAGATGACTAGACAATTCATGCTTCACATTTGAAGGCAGCCGAGAGGGCATTCCCCAAGGGAAAGTTTTTCTCAGCAAATTCTCAATAATGGCTTGTGCACCATTCGTTCGTTGGGACTCCTGTTGTTCATTTAAAGGAAATCCGTTTAATTTTTCTCCCATATACAATTGACCGCTGGCCAACTCATCAGCATTTAACTCCGACATCGAGGCCGACATTAAATTATTAGAAATATTTTTTTTGTATTTTTCAATTTCTTGTCGGAGTTTGAGATTTTCACTCTGAAAGTTCATCATGAGATCTTGCCACTGACTGACTTGTTCGATTAACTCAATATTTTGGGCCCTCTCTGCTTCTACCTGAGACTTTAGGAAGTCAATCTGATCACGTAATTCACTAATCAATAAATCCGGTTTTCCAGGATCAATTGCCAATTGCAAGTCTTGAAGATTTTCCTCTTTCTCAAGTTTAGTCTCACTGGAAGAAATTACTTGGGTTTGTTTTTTTAATAAACCTTTTAAATGTTGATAGTCTTCTTTTTGAATCAGGTGCTCATTGCCATTGGAAATCAGCTTGATTCGATAATCCCTGACGATTCTCTCAAATTCATCGCTAGAAATTCCTAATTTTTTTGCGGCTTCAATCGCGGTTTTCATTGGTTTTTCAGAGTAATTTTGCTGCGGAAACCGTCAGTGCAATGAGCTTGAGCTAAAGTTAGAATGTTTGTAGACAGGAGAAGATTTTTACAGTTGATTTTTAAAAAATTTAGACTTGCAGTTTATTTGCCGATGGAGAGCGGGTTTACTTTTCTGAAGAAGAATACTTTCAAAAATTAAATGCTGATAGCATGTCAATTTTGGATTACTTAACTCTCAGTCAGTTCTATTCAAGAACGATTCTTCACAAAGGAATTTAATGAAACGTAAAATCATCATTGATACGGATCCTGGACAGGATGATGCGCTCGCTATCTTATTGGCGTTGGCAAGCCCCGAAGAATTAGATGTTTTGGGAATTGTGACGGTTGCTGGAAACGTCCCCCTGCCATTAACAACACGTAACGCCAGGGCACTTGTTGAGCTTGCGAATCAGCCAGAGGTTCCTGTTTTTGCTGGTTGTCCACGTCCCCTCATGCGGAATTTAGTCACAGCAGAGCATGTTCATGGTAAGACGGGGTTGGATGGATGGGACATGCCGGAACCCAATGTCGCATTGCAGAGGGAACACGGAGTTGACTGGCTGATTGAAACGCTAAGACAAGCTGAGGATGATTCCATCACCCTTTGTACATTGGCTCCGCTGACCAACGTGGGAATGGCTTTCGCCAAAGCGCCAGATATTCTACCAAAAATCAGAGAAATTATCATGATGGGAGGAGGTTATTTTGTGGGCGGTAATGTAACCCCTGCAGCAGAATTCAATGTCTATGTTGACCCACATGCTGCTCAAACTGTCTTTTCCTGTGGTCGTCCAATGACCGTCATGCCATTGGATGTCACCCACCAAGCATTGATGCCCAAAACCTGGATTCAGAGTCTAAGAGAACTCGGAACTCCGGTTGGGGATGCTACTTCAGGGATGCTGAGTTTTTTTGAAAGATATGATGTAAAAAAATATGGCTCAACAGGAGGGCCACTTCATGATCCGACAGTAATTGCCTATCTACTGAAGCCGGAATTGTTCGAGGGGAAATTTGTTAATTTAACCGTGGAGACGCAATCAGATCTGACAATGGGAATGACGGTTCTTGACTGGTGGGGAGTAACGAAACGCAAACCAAATGCTACTGTAATGAACAAAATTGATGCAGAGGCCTTCTTTGATTTGCTGCTGGAGAGACTTTCAAAATTGTAGGAAGAGTTTTTTTATTTGCTTGGAATCTCTCTTATAAATTCCTGGTAATATGATTCCTTAAACTCTTTAAATAATCGGGTCAACTCCATCAATGGGTCCGGGTGATCATCAACCCTGAGATTACACCAAGGAAAAGGTTGCTCTCGAGCGCTCAACAAGGCTGCTGATTGTCTGCCACGCTTATCACCGCCAGCTTCTTCTCCAGCAAAGAGAGCCTGCAGTAGTCTGGATTCCAATGATCGCTCGGTAGACAATTTCAACGATTCTACGCATGCGGCCAAAACAAAGGAGCCAGCAAGGTAATTCCCAGCGACACTGAAGTTCTCTCCCCTCACATGTCCTGCCCAGGGCTGGGCATCTGCTCCTGTCCAAGCCCATGAATTCCCATGACAATCAACTCCATGTACCTGTCTTTTTTGTGGTGTAGCATCTTGATCTAGGGCTTGTTCAAGTGCATCTTTCACAAGTTGTCCTTTGGCCAATGCTTCTAAACCCTGCAATCCAAGATGAGGATTTGTTGTAGATTGGGTAGCAATCGCTCCGATTCCTGCTGCCAGGTGAGGAACTAAAGCTCCCACAGCAAAGTGCTTGGTAGCAACTGCGATTCCGAAATGATTTTTCACCGGATCTCGAAGAACAATGGAATAAGTCATTTTGGGTCCTTTTTTCAATTTTTGAGAATTTATCATGATAAATTATTGACAGCATCAAATTTATCATTATAAATTCGTTGCTTTGCCATCTTCAGGCAACTTTTTCTTACTCTCTTTGGAGAAGAACATGCTGAAGAAACAGTTACGAGTGATGGTGCTGCTCAGTTTCCTTTTGCTAAGCTTTGGATTGACCATCCAGGCTGCTACACCAAAAGATGTGTTGGTGGTGGCTCAGATTGCGGAGCCGAAGTCAATGGATCCTGCAACAGTGACAGCGGTCAATGATTTCCGAATCCTGATGAATGTTTATGATGGTTTGGTCCGTTACCGAAGCGGAACACTTGAGGTCGAACCCGGCCTGGCTGAGTCCTGGACAATCAGTGATGATGGAAAAGCCTACACATTCTCACTGCGCCAAGGAATTAAATTTCATGATGGCAGCCCCTTCAACGCAGAAGCTGTCAAGTTCAACTTTGATCGTATGCTGGTCAAAGATCACCCCTACGCTGAGACCGGGCCTTTCCCCCTATCTTTCTTCTTCTCAGCGATCAAGGAAACAACTGTTGTAGATGAACACACGGTTCGTTTCCGTATGGACGATCCTTATGCTCCATTACTTTCGAATCTGGCCTACCCCACTGGGCTGATCATTTCCCCGGAAGCTGTCAAAAAACACGGGAAGGATGTAGGGCGGAATCCAGCTGGAACTGGGCCTTACCAATTTAGAGAATGGAAGAGTAATCAACACGTCATTTTGGATCAAAACGGTGGCTACTGGGATGGGCAGGCCGGATTGAGGTCTGTGGTGTTCAGGCCAATCACGGATGCAAACACCCGGGTGGCAGAGATGCTCTCAGGTGGTATTGATATGATGGTCGAGGTTCCACCTGATAACGTAGCGACTTTCTCTTCAAACAGCAGCTATGCTTTGCATGAGCAGGCTGGACCACATCTTTGGTTTCTGATTCTGAATTTGAAAGAGGGACCTCTACAAGACAAGCGAGTTCGACAAGCTTTGAACTATGCCATCAACAAGCAGGCACTAGTTGAGAATGTTCTTCAAAATACTGCCACGGTGGCAAGCGGCCCAACTCCTGCTGCGTTCTCCTGGGCTTATAATGATGCGCTGCAACCCTATCCTTACGACCCGGCTAAAGCACGCGAGTTGGTGAAAGCTGCTGGTGCAGAGGGTGCAACATTGACCTTCTACGTAACTGAGGGAGGCTCTGGAATGTTGGATCCTGTACCAATGGGAACTGCTATTCAGGCGGATCTCAAGGCGATTGGTTTGAACGTTAAAATTGAAACCTACGAGTGGAATACTTTCCTGGGCAAGGTCAATCCAGGTTTGGAAGGCAAGGCGGACATGGCTGAGATGGCCTGGATGACCAATGATCCAGACACCCTTCCGTTCTTAGCATTGCGCACTTCTGCTTGGCCTGATCAAGGTGGATTTAACTCAGGTTACTATTCCAATCCTCAGGTAGACGAACTTCTCGAGCAGGCCCGTGTCAGCACTAGCCAAACGGTTCGCGCCGCGCTCTACAAGGAGATGCAGCGTATCGTACACGATGATGCCCCATGGGTCTTCGTAGCGAACTGGAAGCAAAACGCTGTGACTGGGAGCAATGTGCAAAACTTCCGATTGGAGCCATCCTTCCTCTTGCTTCTGCACAAAGTTAGCAAGAATTAAAAGAATTTGGGGGTTGCTTCTCTTGCGGTGCGACCCCCACTTCTCTTTTCGAAGCTAATTCTCATTGATGTTGCGTTATACAATTCACCGACTGCTGTTGACCATCCCAGTACTAGTTGGGATTTCAGTGGTCGTTTTTCTGATCATGGCCCTAATTCCCGGAGATCCTGCAACAGCAATTCTCGGTGCATTTGCCACTCTAGAAAATGCTACGAAACTCAGAGCTGAATTGGGGTTGGATCGGCCATTGATTGAGCAATACTTCACTTGGGCTGGCAATCTTTTATCGGGTGATTTTGGGCGAAGCTATGCTCTGAATCGTCCAGTCTTAGATGAATTATTGGAACGTATGTGGCCTACCATCCTTTTGGCTGGGTCGGCGATGTGTGTCTGCGTTATACTTGGACTAATCTCTGGATTACTAGCTGCGGTCAAACAATATACATGGGTTGATCAGGGACTGACCCTTTTTACATTGATTGGGATTTCTGCACCCTCCTTCTGGTTAGGCCTAATGGCAGTTTCCCTGTTCACCGTTCAGTTGGGTTGGTTGCCTGCAAGCGGAATGTACACGCCCTATGGAGATGAGAGTCTGGGCGATTTACTGGTCCACCTGTTAATGCCCGCGATAACTCTTGGATTGGTTGCGTCGAGCGTAATTGCAAGATTGACCCGCACAAGCATGTTGGAACAGCTTCGTCAGGACTACGTTCGCACCGCGCGGGCAAAAGGAGAGCGAGAAACCGCAGTAGTGATTAAACATGCTTTTCGGAATGCGCTCGTTGGCTTGATTCCAGTTCTCGGTCTGCAAGCTGGATTCGTTTTAGGTGGCGCTGTCTACATAGAAACTGTCTTCCAGTGGCCAGGCATTGGCAGGATGCTGGTCAATGCAATCTCCACACGTGACATCCTCCTTGTTCAAGGGGGAGTAATGATGGTGGCTACAATCTACGTATTCTTCAACTTATTGGCTGATCTGATTCAGCATGCTTTGGATCCGCGAATCCAGCAGAGCCATGGTTGAAAAAACCACTCCAGCACAAGAATTCTGGCAGAGACTGAATCGTAATCGATTGAGTACAGTAGGGCTACTGATGCTAGGACTCATCTTTTTGCTTTGTCTAATTTCTCCCTGGCTCCCCCTGCCTGATCCAGATGTTACTGATCTCGCAAATCGTCTCAAAACTCCTTTAACTCCAAATCACTGGCTTGGAACAGATCAGCTAGGAAGAGATCTTCTTTCAAGGCTGCTTTGGGGAACTCGAGTGAGCCTGGTGGTTGGGTTTGTGGCGACGCTTGCTGCAGCATTGGTTGGCAGTTTGATTGGTCTGGTCTCCGGGTATTTTCAAGGCTGGATTGATAGCGGACTTATGAGAGGGGTGGATACTTTGATGGCATTCCCGTACATGTTGCTGGCGCTGGCGATTGTGGCTGCCTTTGGCCCTGGACTCCTGAATGCCCTTTTTGCCATTGCGATAGTAAATGTACCCTTCTTCGCAAGAACGGTTCGAGGAGCAACGATCTCGTTAGTACAACGTGAATTTGTTCTGTCAGCAAGACTTGGAGGGGCAAGCCACTTTGGTGTACTGGGGCGTGAACTGCTGCCCAACATTCTACCTGTGATTATAGTCACAATTTCAACTACGGCTGGATGGATGATTCTGGAAACTGCAGGATTGAGTTTCTTAGGCTTGGGTGCTCAGCCTCCGACTGCTGATCTTGGGTCCATGCTGGGTGAAGGAAGAAAACTTCTCTTTACAGCACCCCATGTTTCTACACTTCCTGGGCTAGTAATCCTGATCTTAGTTATCTCCCTAAACCTGCTTGGAGATGGGGTCAGGGATGTACTGGATCCGCGCTTGCGGGGAGGAGCTTTACGCAGTCCACAACCAAGGACAGATGTCCTGAGTACTGAGCCGATCTCAACTCAGGTTAGATCTACGGGGAAAATGTTTGTGCATAACCTAACAACAGAATTATTTCAGGAAGGACAAGCCCAGCCCCTGGTGAGAAATGTCAATTTTGAATTAAGGCCTGGAGAGTGTTTGGGGCTTGTTGGTGAGTCAGGTAGTGGGAAGTCTGTGACCGCATTATCTCTTGCTGCCCTGGCTGCGTCCCCTCCTCTACGAATTACTTCAGGAACTGTAGAGTTGGATGGAGAGGATATTCTGCGCCTTCCTCTTAGACTACTTCAGGATATCAGAGGCAAACGAGTCTCCTATATCTTTCAGGATCCTCTCGCAACTCTAAATCCAGTGTTGACGATTGGTGAACAACTGATTCAGGTGATACGCAGACATCAGTCACTTTCTTCAAAAGCAAGTTATGCGGAAGCTTTGTGCCTGTTGTCCAAAGTAAGAATTCCTTCTCCTGAGACTAGGATGAAGGCTTATCCTCATCAGCTTTCTGGAGGAATGCGTCAACGAGTTTGCATTGCAATTGCCTTGGCTAATCATCCCGAAGTTTTGATTGCAGATGAGCCAACTACAGCTTTGGATGTAACGATTCAGGCTGAAGTCCTGTCATTACTTAATGATTTGAGACAGACCACTCTTGAAGATAGCCAAACAGTACAAAGAACAGGTTTATCAGTCCTTTTCATTACTCATGATCTGGGGGTTGTCTCGACAATATGTGAAAAAGTTGCAGTGATGTACGCTGGTCAAATCGTTGAGTTTGGGGAAACAAAATCAATTTTAGAATCTCCTGAGCATCCATATACACAAGCCTTGCTAGCATGTACACCACGACTTGGGGCTAAGCATAAGGTGCTGGGGGGCATACCAGGAACACCTCCCCCTCCGGGTGCGTACCCTTCAGGATGTGGTTTTATTACCAGATGTAATTCAGCGAAATCTATCTGCCAAGAGCCTGTCAATTTGATTCAACTACCCTCAGGCAGGCAAGTACGTTGTGTTCTCAAGCAGGATGCAAATGCCTGAGCATCTTTTGCAATTTGATCGCGTTACGAAAGAGTTTGACCTACGTAAGAACTGGTTTGGCAAAACGTCGAAGAGATTTCGGGCGGTTAATGAGGTGACGTGGCAGGTCGAGCCAGGAACAGCTCTGGGAATCGTGGGAGAGTCAGGTTGTGGTAAGTCAACAATGGCACGCATGGCAGTTGGACTTGAGTTGCCCACTTCTGGAGAGATCCGCTTCGCAGGAAAAACGTTGGGCAAGTGGTTGAAGGAAGAAGCCATGATGCTACGACGATCTGTGCAGATGGTTTTTCAGGATCCTTCAGCGTCCCTGAATCCAAGGCAACGCATCCGAGAAATTCTGGAACTGCAACTTAAACGGTTGACAGATTTCAGGGCAGAGCAGCGAATGCAGCGAATGGAAGAGGTTTTGGAACAGGTACAACTTCTCTTGGCAACGCTTGAACGATATCCTCATGAATTTTCTGGGGGACAGGCCCAAAGAATCAGCATTGCTCGTGCGCTGATTTCAAAGCCAAAACTCTTGTTGCTTGATGAACCAGTTTCTGCGTTGGATGTTTCTGTCCAAGCACAAATTCTCTTGTTGCTGGAAGAGATGCGAAAGGAGTTGGGGGTTACCTACGTTTTCATCAGTCATGATCTGGCCGTCGTCGAACAGCTTTGTCCAAGTGTATTGGTCATGTACGCCGGTTCGATTGTTGAAAGTGGCCCAACCAACCAGCTTTTTCAGCAACGTAGACACCCCTACACGGATTTGCTGATCAGAAGTGTTCCCATGCCTGGAAAATCTCTGGAATTGAAAAGCGAGGAGATGGCGGATTTGAAAAATCCTCAAGGCTGTGCTTTCCGTAATCGCTGCCCAAAAGCTAATCACCAATGTTCACAGGATCCAATATTGAAAGAAGTTTCGGGCTCCATTGGAGGACATGAGTGTGCTTGCCACTATCCATTAAGTGTTGTGGCTTGAAGAATTCAAATACTTTCCTCGTTGAGACCCTGAGAAGTCTGACCAGTATCCCAAGCCCTAGCGGACGAACAGAGCAAATTGCTGGCTGGACGCTGAAACTACTTCAATCATGGGGCTTTTCACCCGAACAAACACGTCGTGGAACAATCAAGCTTAAGCTACCGGGTAAAGACACTAGTCAAGCACGAGCTTTAACAGCTCACCTGGATACACTTGGAGCGATGGTGCAGCATCTCAAAGACAATGGCCGATGTGCACTGGCGCCTGTTGGAACTTGGTCCAGCCACTTCGCAGAGGGCGCCAGAGTGACCCTCCACACCGATGAACATGAATATCGAGGGACGATCTTACCACTCTTGGCTTCAGGCCATGCCTTTAATGAAAAAGTGGATCAGCAACCTGTCAACTGGGAACAAGTAGAGCTACGAATCGATGAGTACTGCAATAGTTTTCAGGAATTGGAAAATCTAGGTGTTCAACCAGGTGATTTTGTCTCTATTGATACAGGCACCGAGGTTTTAGAAAATGGGTACATCTTCTCAAGGCATTTGGATGACAAAGCCGGAGTGGCGGCTCTACTGAACGCTCTAAGACTGATTCACGAGGAGGGTCATCAACTTCCTTGTACATCGTATCTGATTTTGACAGTGCGCGAAGAAATTGGAGATGGAGGATCCGCTGTTCTTTCTCCGGACGTCTGGGAACTGGTAACAATTGACAATGGAGTTCAGGCTGGCACTCAGCATTCCAGAGAGTTTGGAGTAACCTTAGCGATGGGGGACAAGACGGGGCCATTTGATCGAAGACTTGTCTTACATCTCGACCGACTTTGCAAAGAGAACCAACTGTCTCATCAGCGAGATTTATTCAAACACTATCGTTCTGACCTAGCAGCAGTAGTAGAAGCAGGTTTTGACGTTCGAACTGTTCTGATTGTGATCGGATTGGATGGAAGTCATGGTCATGAACGGACTCATCTTGATGCAATTCGTACTGCTTCTGAACTCGCTAATCTTTATTTACGTTCCCCACTTCTGGACTAGAATAGAATGCTCAAAATCAATGGAGCCCGACTCTGGGATAGCTTGATGGAAATGGCAAAAATTGGGGTGACTCCAGAGGGAGGAGTCACCAGGGTGGCGGTCAGTGAAGAGGATCGGCTTGGTCGGGATTTGCTCAGAAAGTGGGCAACTCCACTTGTCGAAGATTTCCACTTTGATGAAGTAGGTAACATGTTTTTCGTTCGTCATGGGCTGCAACCAGAATCTCCAATGATCCTGACAGGGAGCCATCTAGACACACAAATACATGGCGGTCGATTTGACGGTGCTTTTGGTGTGATGGCTGGCTTGGAAGTCCTAAGAACTCTATCTGAAGAGGATATCCGATTGCCATATGGAATTGGCTTAGTAGCCTGGACAAATGAGGAGGAAGCTCGTTACTGCCCCGCCATGGGCTCAGCAGTTTTTGTTGGCAAGCAAGACCTGCAATCAGCATTGGATTGTGTTGGACTCAACGGGAAGGTCTTTGGTGAGGAACTGAAGAAAATTGGTTATCTTGGCAGAGCACTAGAATTAAATATTTCAGCTTACTTGGAGGCCCATATTGAGCAAGGGCCAGTACTTGAGAATGAAAAGATCCAAATTGGCGTAGTCTCTAGCGCACAGGGTCAAATCGCTATGAATGCTGAAATTATTGGAGAGGCTGGCCACTCGGGAACTGTTCCTATGAGATTACGCAAAGACGCCTTGGTTTGTGCGATTGCTGTGATCAATTCCTGTCGAAATCTTGTCGTCGAGGAGGGGAATGGGGTCTTTACTGTTGGAGCCTTCAAACTTGAGCCGAATTCAAGGACCACAATTCCAGATAAAATTTCTTTTGGGATTGATTTGCGTCACCCAGACGCAGATTCACTCAAAAATTTGCAGAATTTAATAAAGAATAAAATTAAAGAGAAGGTGGCAGAACATTGCTGTCAGGAAAGAATTGAAGATCTTTTTCACAAAGAACCGGTTGTCTTTACCGATTCATGTGTCGAAAGTGTTCAATCTGCGAGTGATCAACTGGGATATAGCTCTCTTGCGATGCCATCAGGTGCGTTCCATGATGCATGTCTACTGGCTAGCCAGGTCCCCACTGGAATGATTTTTGTGCCAAGTCAAAAAGGAGTAAGCCATAATCCCACGGAGTATTCCTCTCCTGAACAGCTAGAAAAAGGCGCGAATGTGTTGCTTCACGCTTTGCTGAATTTGGCTGAAAAGGGAGTTCCTTTGTCATGACAGCAGAGGTGCCAAAGAGTATCCGTAAGAGATCCGATTTGGTTGCTGACCAAATCAAGGAGGCTATCATTAGTAAAAAGTTACCTCCTGGTGAAAGGCTCTCTGATGAAAAAGATTTTCTGAAGACTTATCGAGTCAGCAAGGGGACAATGCGGGAAGCCCTGAAATCACTGGAGGTGCAAGGACTCGTCAACATCAAAACTGGTCCAGGGGGCGGAGCCTCTGTTGCGAGAGTCAGTGCTGAAAAAACGAATGAGCTATTGTGGAATTACTTTTTTTCAAGAAACGTGTCCCTAGAAAATATCTATGCTGTCCGCAAACTCGTAGAACCTGAACTAGCAGCAAGTGTAGCAGAGCATCTGGATGAAGAAGACCTGCAACTGCTCGAGCAATCGGTTGGCCACTGTTCTCTCCAGGGATTTGAAGGTAATGATCGAGCACAGCGTATTCAGGAATTAGATTTCCATTTGGTGATGGCAGATTCCTGTCCAAATCCTGTGTTGGCTTTTTTTACAAAATTCATTCTCAGTCTACTGGCACGCATCATTATTCATGAGGAACTAACCCCCGATCCACACACCAGCGCTCAACACAGCCAACAAGGCCTTGACTACCATCAAGCTTTGCTACTGGCTTTTAGAGAACGTAACCCTCAGAAAGCTCGACAAGTGATGATCGAGCATATGGATTCAGCAGAATCCTTCATGTTGAATATCAGCCGTCCAAAGACTTCCTAGCCTATCCACTCTCACCACTAAAATTTACTTCTTCAGCTATTTCAGCTGAATTATCCCTGCTGATACTAATTTTAATTCCTTCAAAATCTAAGATCTTCGATTGAAAACCAGCAATATTGCCATACAACTGCTACCCTTGATGGACCAGTTGATAGGATAAAATATCTTAATCCCTCTGGAGAGATAATGGCTGAGGAAACTGGAAAGTTTAATCAAGAAACTACTGAAAATGATCCAACAAAATCTGAGATAGCAGAAGGCTCTGACCCACTAACTCAAAGATTGAACTCTAATGATGATGTGGGTGTTTCTTCTGAAGTTTTGGAAGACCCAACAACACTGAAAATTTGGGATGCTTCCCCTATTCCATTCGAGTTCACAGGGAAAGCCAAAGAATTTTTTGGCATCTGGCTCTCAAATCTTTTGCTGAGTATTCTCACGCTTGGGATCTACTCAGCCTGGGCTAAAGTTCGTAGACGTAGATTTTTCTTGGGTCATACCCTTATTGGAGGTCATCGCTTTGATTATCACGCTGATCCAAAAGTAATTTTAAAAGGTAGAGCTGTCGTGGTATCGGTGCTGGTTGTGTTGAGTCTTGTTTCCAAATTGAGCCCCGTTTTGAGTGGAACTTCTTTAGTTTTACTGATGCTTGCTCTTCCCTGGTTGGCTAACCGAAGCCTTCGATTCAACGCTAGGATGACGAGCTTTCGTAATGTTCGCTTTGATTTCAGCGGGGCTTACGGAAAATCTCTGTTGGCTTTCGTGCTCCTCCCACTGCTTGGTTTACTCAGCCTCGGTCTCCTGCAGCCTTTTGCAACAAGGTATTCTGGACGTTACCTAGCTGTGAATTACTCCTACGGGGAAGCAAAACTAGAGTCAGATCCTCAGTTGAAGAGGTTGTACAAAGGATTCTTTCAGGCTTTTTCGATAATTTTGCTGCCCGTTGTTGTCCTGTTGGGCATCATGGCCCAGCTCGATTGGGAACTTGAACGCCTGATATTGATCCCAGATGATGGGGCAACAGGTTGGTTGATTGACTTGAGCCCATTTGCTTTGATCATCACTTTCTATCTGGCATTTTTTCATTATCGAGCTGTTGTTCGTAACTCAATCCTAGGAAGTCTTTTAATATCCAGTATCCATCAACTTAAATCTGAAATTTCAGGATTTCGTTTAGCCTGGATTGTCTTGAGCAATACGTTTCTTACTTTGATTTCACTCGGTTTACTTCAGCCTTGGGGGGCTGTTCGCCGATGGCGCTATGAAACTGAGAGTTTACAGCTGATTCCTGGGGGATCACTGGATGAGTTCATTGGGAAAATCCAGCCTGCCGAAGGTGTAATTGGATCAGAATATACAGATCTTCAAGACATTGATGTAGGCGTATAAAGTCGTTAGCCAATGGAAATATCAGGAAAGCTCTACTTGTCAGGTCAGTCCAAATCCATATCAGCCGTTTTACTGTGGTGTAATGGAGGCTTCCAGTTGAGGTCAAATTCTACGGAGATCAACCTGGAAGCGCGCAGAGATGAAATGGTTATTCAAGCTCCTGTGGGAAGTCTCCCCTATAAGATCCTCTTTGCTAACGGACACCTCTTTGAAGCACAGAACAACCAAGAAGCGAAGGAGTTTTTGGAGTTTTGCAAGAAGCCGAATGCTGAAAGCTGGCTCAGCTATCTAGAACAAAGAAAGACAGTCATTTTTGTCGGAATCATGATTCTGGCTGGCTTGGTGATTATGGTTCCAAGAAACGGCTTACCCTGGATAGGTGATCAGGTAGCGAATTGGATTCCCCACAGCTGGTTGATGATGGCAGGTGATGAGACCCTAGAAATTCTTGACGAAAGCTTCTTTTCTCCCTCTGAACTGGCGCTTCAGGATCAGGATAAACTCACAAAAGAATTTAACCGCATGGCTAGCCTGGTTCTGAAAGATCAAACTGCGAAACTAATTTTTCGCCATAGTGAAGAGATTGGTCCAAATGCTTTTGCTCTACCAGGTGGTGTGGTAGTTTTGACGGATGAGCTAGTGGAAATCGCAGAGGATCAGGAGGGAGTAATCGGCGTATTGGCTCATGAATTAGGTCATGTTCAATTGAAACATCCAGCGCGAAGATTGGTTCGCTCGTTGATGGCTTTAGCCGTGGTTAGTTTGATTTTTGACGATGCAGCAACCTTTGCTGAGGAATTAGCAGCAATCTCAGGATCTCTAATCAGTCTTGCCTATACCCGTGAGTTTGAGGAAGAGGCAGACCGAGCCGGTAAAGAAATCTTGATCAGAGCCGATTTGTCCCCAATCCCGCTCGCCAATCTCCTGCAAAAGTTAAGTGATGGCTGCAAAGAAAATTGCAGCCAATTACCCGAGTGGCTCACAACACATCCATCAGTGCCCTCCAGGATTGAATTTCTGTTGAGTGAGTAACTCCAAAAAAATCATTAACTGGGCCACTGTAAGAGGACTTTGATCTAATGAAATGGGGGATGAGGAGGGGTGGAAGGCCAGGGATACTTCATCCCCAGAAGTTGTTGCATCTCAGGTGTAGTGCTTTTCAGATAATTCTCATCTAAATCCGTCATCAAGTCTTCAATTGGTGTGACAAACTTTGGCAAGAACTCCACTAGAATTCCAATACGCCCTGCTTCACTCTGATTAGGCATGGCACAATGCCAAGCAGCTCCAAAGAACAAAACTACGTCTCCGGGTTTCCCTGTTAAACGGATGCATTTTCCAAAAAAATCATCACTCTTTTCTGGATAACGCAAATCTTTCTGAGAACCTGGCGCCAGAGCAGTTGCGCCATTTTCTTCGGTAAATTCATCAATCAAGATGATTGCCTGCGCGTTCAGTGGAAAAGAGGAGTTGGTGCGGGTCGGGAAGGTTTCGTTACGATAAAAATCCCAGTATGGGTAATCGATATGTGGCTCCTGTCCTCGGTAGCCAGGCATGATTCTGGATGCACACATGCTTCCCATCACAAATTCCTTGCCTAGAAAATCCTGTATAGACTGAAAAATCATCGGTTCTTCTACCAAACTTGCGATCTCAGGATCCAACTCAACAAGCCGAGTAAACCAGACTCTACGTTGGAGCAGAGGATCCTGATCATTCTGGTTGAAGTGGGAACCGGTATCAATCGCTTCATCAGTTTCTACTTCAAGCGTTTGGGCGATTCGCTTTATGCGTTCCTGAGAGAAAACATCTTTCAGCATGATCGCCCCAGCACCATCCATTAATTCTTCCACAACGATCGATGTTTTGAATTCATCCCGAGTAATGGTCTTCATAACTTTCTATTACCAGTATTTAGAAAGGCAAAAAAGAATGTTCATATTGGGTTCTATCACAGCGATTTGCTACAGTTCTGAATTGTAGAGCAATCACTCAACAAAACATGATCCCAAATTGATTTTTTGCAAGGGTGTGGTGTTCCTGAAATCAATAATAGAATCGTTGTTTGATTCGGCCTGCTTCCCTTGCTTCTACAAGCGCCTTGGTCTTAGGATCGTTCGTCACTTCGGCTCCAACGACCTCCCACCATACTTCCGGACCAGGGGGTGAGCGATACTTTTCCGTTGGCACCACAATTAAGCAAGAATTCTTCTGATGTTTTGCTGCTTGGAGTGCTGAGCGTATTTCCTGCTCAGTGTTGGCAACCCAGGTTTTTAACCCCACACTCTCAGCATTCTTTGCATAATCGACTTCGATAAACTGACCTTCATCCAAAAGCCCACTCGCTTGATCACGAATCTTGAACTCATTACCAAGTGAATGGCCAACGAGGGCTTTTTGATGCCCATGGATCGATTGATAACCATAATTCACGTTTAATAGGATCGTGATTTTTGTCCTTTCTTGCATAGCAGTGACCAGTTCCATGGGATGCATTTGGTAATTGCCGTCTCCCATCAGCACATACACTTCTTTTTCAGCACCAGCCAATCTGACCCCAATCGCTGCTGGAATATCATAACCCATGCAGGAATTTCCAAACTCTAAGTGCAACACCTTGCCGCCTTTCACATCAAAGAGTTTCGTTAGATCTGCTGGAATTGTCCCAGCTGCAGCCACGAGCACATCACCCTTATCCATTTCATCATTGAGGATTCCAATAAGGTGCCCTTGGCTTATCATCTCTTCAGCATGTTGAATGAAAACCTCTGTGCGTTTGATGTTTTCCCAAGAATTTTTTTCGAACCTGACTTTATTTACCCAGTCTTTTTGAGGCTGAATTCCAACTTCAATTCCAGCTTCGAGCAAGGCACTTAGTGCTAATTTGGCGTCTGCCACAATAGGGAGTGCTCCAAGCTTATACGCATCACGGTCATTGACATTGACACTGATGAACTTCACATCTGGATTCTGGAAGGCAGAATTTGAGCCCGTAACAAAATCATGCAGTCTAGTACCTACACAGAGAACAACATCAGCTTCTTCTGCAATACGTCCAGCACCCGGGGTTCCAAGGTGTCCAGTACCTCCCAAAAGTAGTTCAGAATCAGATTGTATCGCCCCACGTCCCGCATGTGTTTCACCAACTGGAATTCCAAATTTTTCCGCCAATGAAGCCAATTCATTCCATGCCTCTGAATAGTGAATACCACCACCAGCGATGATGTAGGGTTTTTTGGCGCACTTGAGCAATTCAGTAGCTTCCACGATTCGCGCAGGATTCGGAAAGCTTCGTTCAATTCGCCAAATCCGTTTCTCAAAGAAGCGAGTTGGATAGTCGTAGGCATAGCCTTGGATATCTTGTGGTAATGAGATCGTTACCGCACCGGTCTCAGCGGGATTGGTCATGATGCGCATGGCTTCTGGAAGCGAGATTAGGATTTGCTCAGGGCGAGTGATTCGATCAAAAAAACGGCTGACGACTCTAAATGTGTCTGTAACAGACATGTCCTCGGAGCTGAGATGATCAATATCCTGAAGAACAGTCCCACCATAACGAGAAGCGTAGTAGTCTGAGGGAAGCAAAAGTACTGGGATACGACAGATGGTAGCTGTCGCCGCTCCAGTGATCATGTTGGTTGCTCCGGGACCAATTGAGGTGGTACAAGCCATCGTGGCTTTGCGTCTCTTCGCTCTTGTAAAGCCGGTCGACGCATGAACCATAGACTGCTCATTACACGGTTTGTGATAGGGCAATTCCTGACCATACTCAACGAGTGCCTGGCTCAGCCCGGAAACATTGCCGTGTCCAAAGATTCCCCAGATTCCCTGAATAAAACGCTGCTCCACCCCATCATATTCTGAGTATTGTGCCTGCAAGTATTTCACAATGGCTTGTGAAAGAGTCAGCCGTTCTTTCCGTTCAGAGGGGTAAAAGTTCATGCTTCATTCTCCTGATTGAAATAACCTAAATCTAATGTCTAAATTACTACGAAAGAGTTTATTTCCCATGTGGTGCCTGAAAGTAAAGTTTTGACCTACAAAGTCAATTTTCTAGCGCCTTCATCATAGCCAGCAAGGCTCCCCAAGAGTAAAAGCCATCCGTATCAGGCTGATCAAGTACCTCGCCAGTTTCAGCGTTAAAATTTTCTCCACAAAGTCGCTGCTCCCAATTCATTTTGAAGAGCCTCCAACTTTGTTCTGCTAACTGTGCAGCCTCATTGAAAAAACCTTTACGCTTAAGTCCTTGCCAGACCCAAAAGTTGAGAGGAGCCCATATTCTACCACGCCAGTAGACGTTGTCCGAATACGCTGGATCGTCCCTTGTCACGGAGGGCAGACCGAACTCCCCACCAAATTTTGAAGGATTATTTAAATAGCCATGAACTATCCTTTGGGCCTGATCCATGGAACCAATACCTACGGCCATTGGAAAGAAAGAGGTGGGTGCGAGGGTGCTAACAAAGTCGCCGTTGATCATGCGGTTTGCGAAAACTCCTCGGCTTTCATCCCAGAGCCACTCTGCGATTCTTTGCTTGTGAGTAACTGTGCGCTCCCTCAATTGCTCAGCAACATCTAATTCACCAAGTTCGTTAAAGATTCCTTCCAGCAATTCACCATCCAGTGCGGCCATAGAATTGACACCAACGTCTGCAGCTAACAACAGTCCGCTCACTTCATCAAAGGGGACAGGATCGTGGAGAGGCGAGTTGTCCATCGTGGATTCATCCTTTGCAGCGAGCTTGGTCCCTTTATACAAACCATCACCTGCCTCCAGGCTTGTACCAAAGCAGAGCAAGCCGGTGTCTCCCAGTTGTCTTTTGGACCACCACCAGTCCAAGTTCCGCAGAAGACCCGTAGCATACCTCTCGAGGATGTCTTTGCGCCCTGTTTTTTCATAGAGTGACCAGACCACGAAGGCAGCAATTGGGGGTTGGGTACGATCCAGCCAAGCGTCGTTCCCTGTAACTAGGCAGGGAAAGTTTCCGGCCTCTGTCTGATGAGCGAAGACGGCATCCACATTTTCTAAAGAGCGTTCAACATCAAAAAATCCCCACATCCAAGCATTGTAAAGAATGTCATTGAGCCAGACACCAAATCCGCCAAATTTCTTCTTGTTCCAAAACCGGCTCAAAGCCGTATAGGGTCTCTGGTTGACTGCATCCCAAACATGATTCCAGGCAATGACATCATGTACCGCCTCCCAGGCTTGCTCCCTCGGTTCAGTTTCAGGCTTTGGAAATTCCTGAGGTACTAGCTTCATTGGATCATTTCCAATAGACCCACGTATGGTCATGGTGGGAGTTTCTTCGAGATTGAAGCGTAAGGCTAGGAAGGAACCACTCTCGGCCCTAGATGCCAGGTAGAAATAGCCGAATTCTTCATATTCCTGGTTGAGCCCCCCGAGATCAGGATGCTGTGTCACTAACAAAGGTTTTTTTTCAGAAGTTAATGAAAAGCTCCGATCAGTTGCTGCTCCAGATATCTGACCTGTTTGCCGATCATAAACAAAATTCAAATCCCTAGTCCCAGTCAGGCATAGATTTACCCAAAATCGCAAACCCCACTCACCATATTGAAGTACCTGCCACTGGATTATGCAATCACCATCTCGTAATTCGTAATGCCACTGCAGGATAGTTCCGGCAACTTCCGTGGTGAACTGAATCAATTCATCTCCAATAGGACGGCGACTAAAAGTAACCTCAGGCCCTGGATTCAAAAGAGAAATTCGTTCTTTTGAGGCAGCATAAAGAACAGGAGTGATTTGCAGACCAGTGGCGAGGTTGATCAATTCTGCAGGGCGTTCTGAGTTCCAGGTCCACCATCGATTGGGGGTCATAATTCACCTCGGGCTGAGAGAATTTCAGCAACTGTTGCGATTTCAATTTGCTGGGAATAGCGGGGAAAGAGGAATTCGAAGCAGGCGTTGTGTGAATTGAGATCCGAACTGGTTACTGCGTCTTTTGCGATGATGGTGCGAAAACCAAGATCTACAGCCGTCAAAACTGTCGTGAGGACACAAACATCTTTTTCGATTCCACTAAAAACCAATGCAGAGGGCTTGGCACTTTCAATATTTGATCTGAATGAAACCGAAGCAAAGGCATCGTAAGTTGTCTTATCGAAGGTGTTTTCAGAATTGGCAAATTTCTGAAGAGTTGGGTGCAGTGCAAGCAATTCCTCTCCAGCTTCTTCTTTGGTCACCTGATGCCAAAATTCATAGTAAGTCTGCCATCGGCCACTGGCTTCCATTGCTGTACTTGGGGTAATGAACCTAGTAAAAAAGGTTGGGAGATTTCGAGCATGAACTAGTTGATCAATCATAGGTAGGAGATCCCGCCCGGCTTCAGCAAACCAGGGGCCTGGTTCCAGGAAAATCCGCTGCATGTCTATGCAGATGTGTAACGCTTGATCATCCAGTAATCCGAAGACCAGCGGGTGAGTTTCAGGCATCTGGAAAAACTAAGGTGTCTTCTGGTCGAAATCTGAGATGAACTTGGGTATTTGGTGAAATGAGCTCCCCCGAAAGATTTTGCACAAAGACTCTGACAACTTGATCTCCACATTGGACTAGGTAGTTCAGACTCGTCCCATTAAAGATATGCTCGTTGACTTGACCAGCTATATGATTGCTGCTGGAAGGGGGTATATCTTGTTCTTTATGGATTGAAATTTTTTCAGGACGGATGGAGCAGATTACTTGAGGGGAAGCGGGTTTGCTACGAGTTTGAACAGTCCCACCAACATTTAAATTTACTCTTGAACCATCAGCTTGCCCCTTCAATAAGTTGGCTTCGCCCAGGAAACGAGCTACAAAGACGCTCTGGGGATTTTCATAGATGTCTACTGGGCTGCCATGCTGCACAAGCTGACCTTCGTTAAGAATTCCAATTTGATCAGACATGGTTAATGCTTCTTCTTGATCGTGGGTAACAAAAATCGTGGTGATTCTTACATCACGCTGAATGCGTTTCAACTCAATCTCCATTTCCAACCGCAGATTCCGGTCTAGTGCGCTCAAGGGTTCGTCAAGCAGCAGCACACGAGGTTTTGTTACGATTGCCCGAGCCAGTGCAACTCGTTGCCGCTGCCCTCCGGATAGTTGATCGGGTCTACGGTTATCAAATCCCGACAGCCGCACCAGTTCCAGCGCCTCACCAACAAGAAGTCTCATTTCTGATGTAGAAATCCCTCGTACCCGCAGTCCAAATCCCACATTAGCCTGAACATCCATGTTTGGAAAAAGCGCATAATTCTGGAAGACCATGCCAATGTCTCGCCTTTCCACAGGGATGTGATCCACAACCTTCCCATCGATCTGAATTGAGCCTCGATCAGGACTCTCAAAGCCTGCAATCATCCGTAACAACGTGGTTTTGCCACTTCCAGAGGGGCCCAATAGCGCAAAGAATTTTCCATCCTCAAAATCATATGAGACTCTATCCAGCGCAACCGTAATACCGAAATTTTTGCTAAGGTTCTGAACATTTACACTGGCCATCAGTCCCGCCCCCCAAAGCGATACAATCGAGAGACCCCAACAAGCAATAGCATCGAAAGGAGTATGACGAGTGTGGAAATGGCATTGATCTCTGGCGTAAAACCTTTGCGAATTGCAGTGTAAATTTCCACGGGCAGTGTCGTGACTCCAGGTGCGGCCAGAAAGTAAGAAATGACGAATTGATCCAATGAAACAGCGAATGCAAACAAGGCTGCTGCAATGATTCCCGGCATCAACCAGGGCACTGTAACCCAAAGGGTAGTTTGCCAGTAACTGGCACCAAGAGATCTAGCGGCATCCTCGAGAGTGGAGTCAAAAGATTTCAACCTCGCCGAAACGACAATGACGACATAGGGCAACGAAAGAGCCACATGTCCCAGTACCATCGCATGAAGTCCACGTCCTATCCCCACCCAGAAGAAAAAGACGAGCATCGCCGTCCCGATGATTAACCAGGGAATTGTGATCGGTGGGAAAATCAGGATTTGCAGCAAACGCTTCCCTCTAAAATCATACCTATAGAAAGCAAGGGCAACCGCAGTCCCCATCAAGGTCGATAGGCACGTACTCAGAAAAGCGACCGCTAAGCTGTTTACAGTCGCTGAATGAAGTTTACTGTTATTTGCTAGCGCTTCGTACCATCTAATACTCCATTCAATCGGAAGTCGATACAGCTGGGATTCGTTGAATGATAAGGCAACCATCACCAAAATTGGGACATACAAAAAGAGCACAATGCAAATCAGGTATGTCCTACCGATCCATTTGAGAAAGTTCATTTGAAGTGACGCACTAGAGGCGAGAAACCCAAAAGGATCAGCAGCACGAGTCCCATCATGATGAAGGACAAGGCTGCGCCGAGGGGCCAATTGAAAACTGCAGTGAACTGATCCTCGATAATAGTTCCAATGAAGGTCCCGTTTCGCCCACCCAGTAGTCGAGGTTCCATGAATGAACCGATCACAGGAATGAAAATCAAAACCGAACCTGCAACGATACCTGGCAACGCTAGAGGAACGATCAGCCGAAAGAATATGGTCAATTTCCCTGCACCCAGTGATCGAGCTGCTTCCAGCAGCTGGTTGTCGATGGCATCAATCGAAATGTAGCAGGTGAGAATCATGTAAGGCAGGTAGGAATGAACCAGACCCAGAAGAATTGCTGGATAGGTAAACATCAGACCAAGTGGGCCTGTCCCAGGCAAGAACCAATTGATGGAGTACTCCAAAATTCCGTTCCCTCGAAGAACCATCGTCCATGAGAAGATGCGGACCAGGGCGTTTGACCAGAAAGGTAAGATGATTAGCAGGAAAAGTGCTTCTTTGGTCCGTCCTCGAATGGATTTAGCAAGAGCCAAAGCGCAGGGGAAACCGAGCAGCAGGCAAAAGGCGGTGACCTCCGCTCCAAGTTTGAAAGAGCGGAGCATCAATTCGCTGTAGAAAGCTTTCTCAAAAAATGTTCCGTAGTTTTCTAGTGTCCACGATACTTCTCGATTGCCGATTGGCACATCACTGAGAAAGCTGTAGTAAAGCATCGCCGAGAGTGGTAACAGAATGGTCAGCGTCAGCCAGAGGTAGGCCGGGCTGATTAGACTGAGAACTGCTTCTCGTTGCTTCATCAGTTCAGTAGGAATTCAACTTAATTCTAGCTTTGAAAACAGGAATTTAATTTTGAAAATAAGCTTTTGTTTCCTGCCAAAGTTCTACAATTTCTTCCCGCAGGGCGTCTTCCATTGGGCCCATGAACTGAACCTTGGCAACTTTCTTTGAATCACTAAAGGCTGTTCGGTTGAAGGCTTCTGCTGGAAGCATCGAAACCGCTTTGGCATTGGCTGAAGTTGGCGCTCCCACTTCTGTATCCCACCTTACGTAAAAGTCGGGATCAATCATGAAGTTGATGAAGGCCTTTGCCTCATTACGGTTCGGGGCATTCGTTGGAATGGATAGTCCGTCCAACCAACCAATCGCTCCCTCTTTGGGGAGAACAAATTCGACAGGAAGGCCGAAGGTGTTCTTGGAACGTGAGGCAGAGCCTGACCAGTAAGTGGCCAAGTCGAATTCATTGGCAGAGAAGAACTGATTCCACTCATCTTCTGAGGACCAAAAGGTCCGAATTTGAGGTTTCAACGCCCGTAGCTTTTCGCGGATGGCATTCAGATCACTCGGATTGTTGATGTCTTGACCCAAAGCGACAGCTGCCAGTTGCACAGCTTCCACCGCATCGTCCCGCCAGCCTACTCTTCCAGCGTTTTTTGGATCCCACAGGACTTCTATTGAATCCGGTGTCTGCTGAAAATCACCAGTATCTATTGCAAAAGAAGTTACCCCCCAAACCCAGGCAACTCCATAGTTCATACCATCAGCGACAAGCTTTGGGTCGTTGCGCATGCCTGGCGAAAGATCATCTACATTTGCCATTCCTGTTGCATCAATCGCTTCAATCAAACCTTCTTTGGCGGCTTGCCCCGTGTAGGCACTATTGATCAAAACCACATCATACACTCCGGGGTTGGTTCTGAGCTTCGTCAGCATTTCCTGTTCGGAGTTGAAGTAATCATGAACTACATCAATGCCAGTGCGCTCCTTAAACATTTCGAGGGCCCAGGCTTCATCAGTCCCATATCCCTGCCAGTTGAGGACGCGAATCTCTGCTGCACCTATCACTGAACTACCAAGGATCAGAACAATCAAACATTGGAAGGCGATCAATTTCAAAAGAACACGAAAACTCATTGGTTTTTCTCGCAGGAGTTGATCGAAAAATTCTGTTTTAGAGCCATACGGCCAACTAATTTCCAGAGAATACTCTCAATTACTGGGAGGCTCAATTGAAATCAATTGGAAAATAAACTTGTGGGATTTTTCGAAGAAAATTGGGAGGTCGTTTTTCTGATCGAAGTGAACAGCTATTCAGATCAGCAGATTCGGTTTCTTTGATGTCTGCAGAATAGGGAACTTGTTGGAATCGAAGTTTGATTTGTGAATGCTTTGAGGATTCTTAATACCGAAGAATAATCGAGTTGGACAAGTTGCTGAGATGATTTGATGCTGACTCAACAACTTGCCAGGACGTAGGAAAAATTAGGCAGGGAATCTGAGAAAGTCTCCAAAATTGGGGCAGAAAGTTCAGGCTACCCAACGCATGGCTGGTCTGTAGCGCTCAGTATTCTGCTGAATCTCTCGAATAATTTTAGGGATCCCGTGGGATTCCATGGGACCGCTCAGAAATTGAATCCCGTATTGTTTGATGCCCCCTAACTGCCATTGAGAGCAGAAGGCGATCTTCCCAGAAATCATTCCACACTTCATCAGACCTTTGGATTTGCGGTTATTCTGAATAAGTTTGGGGATGTAGAGTTCAAGATGAACAATCTTATCTAGTGGCAACGACCCCTCACTGGAAATGCGGCAACCCCCTCGGGAGAGATCATGAACCCGCACAAGCTCTGAGAACTCAAAACTGGTAACCTGTGCGGGTACCGCTACATCAAATCGTTTGGTTTTTCTGTTTTCCTTAATGTTTTGCAAAATTGCCATTAGTTTGCTCCAGAGTCAGTGAAAGTGTTAAGAAACATAATGTTTCATTGTATACAAATTAGTCACTATTATGCAACATTAAAATTTAAGAATTAGATTTGATTTAAATGATAATTCTTTATAAACAATTAATTTTTTTATAAAATTAAGTCTTAAAATTTATAATCATTTTTGAATTTGTAATAAATATTAATTTTTATGAAATGATACCAATCAACTCAATTGGATCAGCTAGAATACTAAAAATACATTCAAGAATTCATCACAGATTCTTCCAATCCATCTTTCATTTTGGAAAGGCTTGATCGGCTTTCGGGTGGTGTGTAGATTTGTCATTTTTCAGGCTCAATTGTTTTTAGATTTTGCTAAGGAATTCATGAGTTTTTCTGAATCAAAGTGGTTGAACAGTACTTGTCCTCATGATTGCCCGAGTACCTGTGCTCTAGAGGTCGAGAGCGATGAACAGAACCAGATCAAGCGGCTTCGAGGTCGGAAAAAGCATCCTTACACAGATGGAGTGATCTGTGGCAAGGTAGCCAATTATGCAAAGCGACATCATCATCCAGATCGGTTGACCCATCCCTTGAAGAGAGTTGGCCCCAAGGGAAGAGGGATTGGTGCGTTTGAGAAGATTTCTTGGGCAGAAGCGCTGGATCTGACGGTTACAGCACTCAAGGAAAGTGGTGAAGCAAATGGGCTGGAAAGTGTCTGGCCATATTTTTACGCCGGCACGATGGGTTGGGCTCAACGAGATGGAATTGAGCGACTTCGGTATGTGATGGGTTATTCCAGGCAACACTCAACGATCTGTGTGGGGCTGTCTGATGCAGGTTGGCTGGTGGGAGCTGGGGAGAAGCGTGGTGTTGATGCAAGGGAGATCAGTGAAACAGATCTGCTGGTTGTCTGGGGTGGAAATCCAGTCAATACCCAGATCAATGTCATCCATCGATTCCAGCAAGCCTGCAGACAACGTGGGACCAAGCTGGTGGTGATTGATCCTTACACGACAGATACTGCAAAGCGAGCAGATTTGCACCTTCGTTTGCAACCTGGAACGGACGGAGCATTGGCTTGTGCGGTCATGCACATCTTGTTTCGTGATGGTCTCGCGGATTGGGTCTATCTGAAAAAATACTCAGATGATCCTCAAGGATTGGCAGAGCATTTACAAATGCGAACTCCAGCATGGGCCGCTTCCATCACAGGATTATCTGTCGACGAGATTGAACAGTTTGCGGAGCTTTATGGGAGTAATCCCAGAAGTTTTTTACGCTTGGGCTACGGATTTACACGCTCCAGAAATGGTGCCCCCAACATGCATGCGGTCAGCTGTTTGCCAATAGTTACGGGTGCCTGGCAATATCCTGGTGGGGGGGCTCTTTACAGCAATTCAGGTATATGCCCCTTCGATGTATCCGAGATCAAAGGCTTGGATCGACTAGATCTGTCCAAAAGGGTTTTGGATCAGTCTCGAATTGGGCCAATCCTATGTGGTCATCCTCAAGATTTACAAGGAGGGCCTCCGATCAAGGCCCTCTTTATTCAAAATACAAATCCGATGGTTGTAGCACCAGAAACTGACTTGGTTCGACAAGGTTTTTCCAGAGATGATCTGTTCATTTGTGTTCATGAACAATTCATGACAGAAACTGCTGAAATGGCGGATGTGGTGCTGCCTGCAACGACCTTTTTAGAACACGATGATTGCTATTCAGCAGGAGGCCACACGTTTTTCCAGATCGCCAAGGCTGTGGTTCCACCTCTCGGAGAATGTCGATCTAACCACTGGGTGATTCAGGAACTTGCGATACGGCTTGAAGCCGAGCACCAGGGATTTCTGAAGAGTGAATGGGAATTGATTACGGACATGCTGAAGAAATCCGGATACCAAGAAAAGATTCCACTCAAAGAAAAAAGTTTTGAAATTGATTTAGATCTTGGTTTTGAAAAAATGCACTTTTTGGATGGCTTTGGTCACGAAGATCGGAAGTTCCATTTTAGAGCAGATTGGACGTATTGGGGTCAGGCAAACCAAGAGATGCCCATGTTCCCAGATCATTGGGAAGTGCGAGATCGCCTATCCAATGAAAAGCCGTATCGAATGATCACGCCTCCTGCAAGGTGGTTTCTGAACTCTACCTTTAACGAGATGTCGCTTTCTCAGGATCGCTTGCTGTCCCCAAAAGCCTGGATGCATCCGAGTGATCTGAAACAGGAGGGTTTAGAAAACGCTGAGCAAATTAAATTAGGCAATGAGCGAGGTGAGATCGAAATCTCCTTGGAAGCCAATGAGGAGGTGCAGCCAGGCCTGGTCGTGATTGAAGGACTGTGGGCAAACCGAGCTTTTCCAGCTGTCAAAGGTGTCAACACGCTAACTTCGGCTGATGCGGCCTTGCCAAATGGAGGGGCCGTTTTTCATGATACGACCGTCTGGGTGAGAGCTTCTTGATTATATGTATTCTCTTTCATTAAGGGTGTTCTAAACTAGAGAAGATTTGAGATCCTTTTTGGAAAAATTCCTCTTTTAGTAACAATTATTTGAGTTTTTTCATGTCTTCAACATTTCACCAAGTAATTACCGATGTGGATCAGCATCTTTGGATTGATTCACTAGAATTGAATGAACAGAACTTATCCACAAACTCCTCATCAAATTGGGGAATTAAGAAGTCCACCTTGCAGGGAAGCCTTCAGCAGGGGATTGATTTGATCGAGGTAGATAATGGGATTTTTTCTTTTGCTATTGTCCCAACTCGTGGGATGGGGCTTTGGAGAGGTTCCTATTCGGGTAAGACTTTGGGTTGGGACTCGCCTGTAAAGGACCTAGTGCATCCAGCCTTTATCGAATTGAACGATCGTGGTGGCCTAGGGTGGTTGAAAGGTTTCAATGAGTGGATTGTACGCTGTGGCCTGAGTAGTAATGGCGCTCCAGGAAATGATGTGATTGTCGATAACAATGGAAACAAAGCGGAGGTGTTTCTTCCACTCCATGGAAAGATTGCCAATATTCCAGCGCGATTTGTTGAGGTTCAAGTGGAAGTCGGCACACCAACGATTCTGAGGATTCGAGGGATTGTTGAGGAAACCATGCTTTTTGGTCCAGCACTTCGACTAACAACTGAAATTTCAACAGAGCTCGGTTCAAACAAGCTGACCATTGTTGATGAAGTGACCAACTTGAATACGACACCTGAAGAAATCGAAATGCTGTATCACTGCAATTATGGACCTCCTTTTTTAGAGGAAGGTTCCAAGTTGGTTGCACCAGTAAAGAGAGCAGCTCCAAGAGATCAGCGAGCTCGGGAGGATCTAAAAACGTTATCAGACTTTCGAGGCCCTACGAACGGTTATGTAGAGCAAGTATATTTTTATGAACTGTTGGGAGATTCTTCCGGCAAATCTAAGGTAATGTTGCGTAACAAGGCAGGAGATCTTGGGACTTCGATGAGTTTTTCTTTAGAACAAATGCCCTGTTTTTCACTTTGGAAGAATACAGCATCCATGAAGAATGGATATGTGACAGGGCTGGAACCAGGATCAAATTTCCCAAACCCGAAGTGTTTCGAACGTGAAAATGGTCGAGTGGTCCTCCTAGATCCGCTGATGAGCAGAAAATTTGGGCTTTCTTTGGAGGTTCATGTGGGTGGTGAAGCCGTGAATGAAGTTGAGAAGGAGATCAATAAGCTGCAAGGTTCAACATCTACAGAGATTTTAGAGTTTGCTCCAAAAAATCTTTCGGCAGCTACCTAAGATCTGCTTTATTCTAGATTTTGAGGAGGACAATCCCAAGTGTTACCAGCACCGCCGCCAGGACTTTTAGAAGGTCTTTGCTTTCCTTGAGGATCAGGATTCCAAGCACTGAAGCCATCACCACACTTGTTTCTCGAAGTGCTGCAACAAGCATGATGGGAGCCGATTCCATGGCCCAAAGCACAGATCCATAGGCATAGGCTGCTAGCAAACCAGCCCCGACACCACTCCATCCGAGCTCGATCAAGCGGGGGATTGTTTCGCTCTTGTAATGATAAAAGGCGTAGGCTTGCACCATCAACATTTCCAGAAAGAAAAGCCAGCAGATATAACCAAGTACATTCCCAGAGTTTCTTACCCCAACTCCGTCGATCAAACTGTAAATACCAATGAGAACTCCGGTGCCAAGCGCATAAAAAATTGTTGAAGGCTGTTGTTTAAAATAACTGAAGGAACGCAGACTGAGACTCAAGATTCCTCCAGCAATCAAAAAGAAAGCAAATAACTGGAGCCCAGAGACGGGTTCATTCAAGAATATCAAGGAAGCTAAAAAGACCACAATTGGTCCTGTGCCTCTCAAGATGGGATAAGCTTGACCAAGTTCTACGTTTCGATACGAAAAGGTCAAAAAAACATAGTAACCGCCATGAACGACAGTAGACATCAGGAGCATGGCCCAAGCGGCTTCCGCAACAGGACCAATAAACGGAATGAACACCAACCCCAGCAAGCCCGTGACCGTGTGCATCGACATCATCATAATGAGTCTACTCTCAGTTTGCTTTAGGAGCAAATTCCAGAGGGCATGAGAAAGTGCAGCCCCCAGTACAAGGGTGATGACGATGCCATTCATATAGTGGCTACGCTGAGGCTAGAGATCGAGAGGTTCATTTGGTTTCGCAGCCATTGATCAGGAAGCTCTGTAAAAAATTCTCAACTCGATACAGAGTTCCCAAGTCGTAGTCAATCTTCATTTTTTGAGAGGCTTACCATATTCGTGAACAATCGATCTCATATTCAAGTGAGGTCTTTTGCTCAACCTTACTATCCATAATTGAATTTTCCCTCTTAACATGATTGAGATGAATCCAATGACGTCAGCTTCCTTTTCCTACCCTGACTTTGAAAATGCAGAATTTCTAAAGGATCATGTACAGAAGGTGCTGAATTTTTACAGGGGACGAGCCCTCGATCCAAGTGGTGGATTCTTTCACGGATTTGAAGATGATGGGGCACTTTTTGATAAAGATTTCAGACATCTAGTGAGTTCTTGTCGTTTCATTTTTAACTTTGCAGGTGCATACTGCCGAGAGGAAAATCCTGAGGACTTTGCGCTGGCGGAACATGGGCTCCAATTCCTGACTTCCGCCCATCAGATGCCAGATGGTTTTTATGCTTGGGAATTAACAGCTGGTCAGGTCAGTGATGGGAGAGCAATGGCCTACGGGCATGCTTTTGTTCTATTTGCTGCTGCTCATGCGCTGCAGACTGGGCTTGCCTCCGCTCAGTCTGTCCTTGATGACGTGTGGTCTCTGCTGGAACAACATTTTTGGGAGCCAACTCATGGAGCCTACCTTGATGAATTGAGTTGGTCACAGAGAGAGCCCGATGGCTATCGTGGACAGAATGCCAATATGCACATGTGTGAGGCTTGTCTAGCCGCTTGGAAAGCAACGAGTGATGAAAAATTCTTGGACAGAGCTGAGCAACTAGCTCAGAAATTTGCTCTAGAATTGGCAGATTTGAATGATGGGCTCGTCTGGGAACACTACACACAAGATTGGCTTCCGGATATGGAGTATCACAAGGATCAGCCAGATGACCTCTTCAAGCCTTGGGGATTTCAACCTGGTCACCAGGTTGAGTGGGCCCGTCTCCTGTTGAGTCTTTTGGAAATTCGTCCACAATCCTGGTATCTAGATCGTGCTGAGACGCTTTATAGAAATGGAATGAAAGATGGAAGAGATGCAGATTATGGGGGGATTTTTTATGGATTTGGACCAGATGGAGAGACTTGTGCGTCTACTAAATATTTTTGGGTTCAGGCGGAGTTCATTGCAACAGCTTGGCGTCTTTTTTGGTTGACAGAAAAGCCTATCTATCGAGATGATTATTTGGAATTCTGGCGTTACGCCTGGGATCATTTTGTGGATCACCAACATGGCGCCTGGTTTAGGATTCTCTCTCGAGAGAGCCAAAAAATCGATAGGCTCAAGTCTCCCCCTGGCAAAACAGACTATCATGTCCTGACCGTGTGCTGGGATATTCTGGATCACCAGCCGGAATGATCCCTCCAACCTTTGTTATCTTGGGCCTACATCAACTTTCAAAAAGGAAGGTTATCCTATGGAAAGAAAGACCTACGGTTATCAATTCCAAATGGTTCAGTTGATTGTTCGAAAAACGCAAAAGGTGGAGGCTGCAAAAGAGGAAAAGCAATCCATGAACGAACTACAGACTGAGAAGGGTTCCTTCATGATTCAACGGAACCCTGCTTAACTGAGCTCAGAAATATTTTTCAGACTGGCATGCTTTTCTTCATCGAGTACTCCTAGGCCAATTACGGTTCTGCAATTTCAATCTTGGGGCTGCGGGCCTCAATCTCTTTGGCAGCAGAAATAAGAATATCCTCTCGGAAGCGTGCCCCCACCAGTTGAGCGCCCATTGGTATCTTTCCATCAGGACTATCATTGTATCCCGTGAAGATGGAGAGACCCGGAATGCCCATCAAAGGAAGCCCTACCTGGGTGAGTTGAGCCTTAATCACTCTTGGAAAATCCTCCAGATCCAGCAAATCTGGAAAGGGAGGTTCGCTCGAAGTAGGGCAGATCAAGACAGGATATTTCTCCAAGAAGAGTTGCCAATCCCGAAGAAATCCCAACCGCGCCTGTAAAGCATCCAATACATCATTTATCGTTGGCACAGGCGAAAGTTTGGTCATCTCCCCAAAGACGTGGATGGCATCTGGATCTCCCTCTTTGTCTAGAATGCCTGTCCCTACACGATGTGTTTCAGCAAGCCAGAGAATAGCCTGCAATCTAGCCGGTTCCTGAAACGGTGGGCTCTCTACTTCCGTTACCTCCCAACCCGCATCTTTGAGCCTTTCAGCAGCTTGCCGAACTGCTTTTTCAACGGACTCCTCTGTTTGCATGCCATCTGGATTCACACAGAGCGCAGCCCTCCGAGGAAAATCACCCATCTGATACGGGAGAGGAACATGCCAGGGGTCTCTTAGATCTGCACCAGCCATCACTTTGGTGGCTAACTCCAGATCAGCGATCGTCCTGGTAAGTGGTCCTGAAACTGCCATTAACTGAGCACCAATATGCCGGTCTTTACCAGAAGGATTCCAGGCAGGAAAGCGTCCCTGAGTTGGGCGAAGCCCTTGGAGTCCACAGGCATAGGCTGGATATCTGACTGAACCCCCGATGTCTGTGCCGTGCCCGATCGCGCCAATACCTGACGCTGTTGCTGAAGCAGCACCGCCTGAGGAACCACCTGGAGTAATCCTGGAGTTATGAGGATTGATTGTATGGCCATGCAATTGGTTCCGAGTGAACCAGCGGAGGGAGAATGCTGGCGTGTTCGTGCGACCAATGATGATCGCTCCTGCTTTGCGAAAGTTGGTTACGACTGGGCTGTCCTGGTTTGCAATCAGATTCTCCTGTAACTTCAGACCATTAGTATTTGCGTATCCTGCTTGATCAATGTTGACTTTAACTGTAACAGTCACACCAGCCAATTCGCCTGGATCTTCACCCCGATCAATTGCTTGGTCTACCAACTCAGCAGAGCGTAGGGCGTCCTCAGGTGTTTCAATGACAACCGCATTTAGCTTCCCATTGACTGCTTGCAAACGATCAAACGCAGATTGGGCAACTTCAACAGCAGACACTTGGCGTGATTTTACTAATCCCACGATTTCAGCTGCACTCCTTTTCCATAATCCTTCCATCATTATCTCCTGAAATGTTTGCCAAAAATTCTTTGGAGGGATCTTCTTCACGGTCACGAATTTTTCTGATTTCAGTGCCCACCCTCTAAAAGTCCTGAAAAAAAATCAATTTTTCATTGACAGGTTCATGATTCATTAAGATAAAAAGGGCCAAACTTCCATTGTTTTGATCAATCATTATTCGCTAATTCTTGAGGAAAACATGAGCGTCATTGATGCACACTTACACGTATTTCAAAAATATTCAGAAGAGTATCCTAGACCAATTCATGCTGGATTAGCAGAAGCAGATCGGGAAGTGCTTGCTGAAGATTTAATCAAGGAAATGGATAAGGCAGGAGTTGACAAAGCGATCCTGGTTCCTCTCGGCCCTGAGGATCACTACGTAGCCGAAGTTCAACGGGAACATCCAGGTAAATTCGCGGCTGTTGGGATTTTTGATGTGACTGCAAATGACCAGGAAGAAAATCTGGACTCCCGCATTGCTCAGAGCAGGATCCAGGGGATTCGGGTGGGGTTTGTTGATCAAAGAGAGAATCCTGGAGAGGACCCAAGGACTTTTGAGATGTTTCCACTCTTTAAGGCAATGGCTGAACGTAAATTGAAAGTTTGGTTTTATGCCGAACCACCGCAAGTAAGATTGTTTGATAAAGTCTTAAAAGAACTTCCAGAACTGGTTACGGTTTTCAATCATTGTGGATTTATGGTTTCTTTGGCAAATTTAGCGATTGATGAGCACAATCGGCCACATTTTTCAGTAGATTTACCCCCTGAAACCCTTGATCTTTTGGAGATGGTGGCAGTTAACCCAAATACTTACGTACACTTTTCTGGACAATATGCCTTTACGCATGACCCCTACCCTCACAATGACATGAAACCGATCGCTCAAAGACTTCTAAAAATCTTTGGTCCAAGCCGCATGCTTTGGGCCTCAGATTTTCCATGGATCAGTGAGAAACCCGGTTACAAAGAACAACTGGCTTTAGTGGACTACTTACTTCCAAAATTGAACACTAAAGATCGCACAATGATATGTGGAGGGAATGCCGATAAATTATTTGTTTTTTAATTCGGAACTGAATAAAAACATTACAAATTTCAATAAATAGAAAAATTTATTATTTATATTCAAATAAATATAGATACAAAATATCAGTTCGAAAAAAACGGATTTAACTTGACTAGCTGAAGTTCATTTATAAAATCCGCTTTTTTTAACCTCACTAGTAAGGATAGTTATGGTGTTGAAAATGTTCAAAAAAGTTCGATTCACTAGTTACCAAAAATTCAGTGTCCTCACAACTTCTGTTTTAGCTTTTGGTACAATTGCACAAGCAGCTCCTATTGAATTGACAATGCAGCACATGGAGCAGCCACCAAGTCGTGTAGAAGCAATGCAGGTGGTTGTTGATAAGTTCAATGAGAAATATCCTGAATATCGGATGAAACAGAATGTGGTAGGTTGGGGAGAAGCCTTCACAAGGGTTCCAGCTCAGATTGAAGCAGGGGTGTCTGTTGATTTGCAACAGGCCATTCCAGGTTTTTTCGTTTATGTCAGAGAGATGGGTGCTAAGGGAGTAAAGCCAGCGACAAGCGTCTATGAGCAGGTAGCGAAAGAGGTGAAATTTATTGATGCATACGTGGATCAATACCGTGCTGAAGGTGAAATTTGGGCTATCCCAGCTTTTGGAATGCTAGAACTTCTGATGTATAACAAAAAGCATTTTGAAGAGGCAGGAATTCCACATCCTCCCAAAACTACCGAAGATGTTTTGGCAGCAGCCAAAAAGTTGACTGATCCTGATAACGATAGATACGGATTTGCTCTTCCAGCTAGTGATACATTAGCTGGAACTCAATCAATTTATACCTGGATGGGGGCATTTGGTGGCAAGAAGATTTTTGATGATTCATGCAATCCTATTGTGAATAATCCTCAAAACAAGCGCGCTTATTCTTTTTTGAAAGAACTGGCTTCTTACAGTCCTCCAGACATTGGTTCTTATGCTTGGGCTGAGGTGGAAGGCTCATTGGTGTCAGGTCGGGCTTCCATGATCACTTTTAAGAATGCTTTCATGAATTCCTGGATCAATGATTCAGGTCTAGGACCAAATGACCTTGGGGCGGCTCCTATCCCTGTTCCAAAGGATGGAAGTGGAGAAAGATTCTCCCTAGCCTATTCAAATGCATTCATGGTAATGACTGATGATCCAAAAAAACAAGAAGGTCTGGCAAAGTTCATGTCCTTTTGGTTGAGTCCTGAAATCTACGGCGAGTGGCTGGGAACATCTGAGCCGGGCTTGTTTCTTCCTGTGACAGATGATTCTAAAACCAATGAGATCATGTTCTCTGCCCCGGTCTTAAGCCAATTCAAAGACCAGCACCAAACTTCGCTGGATGAAGCCCCTTACACAGGAATGTATGGATTCATGCAGAACAATTACTGCCCTCAGGTTGGACAGTTTGAAGGCCAGAATTTCACAGCTAAAGCTATGGAAAAAATGGTAGTGGAGGATATCTCTCCAGATGAAGCGGTTGGATATCTCGAAGAGTTGATGCTCAACGTTAAGTGATCATCAAGCGGCAGGCCATATCTGAAATATGGCCTGTCAAGCCCTCCAATATTTCCAAAGCCTATTACTTTGGAACTTCCTTCAATCTTTCTCATGACTAAGCAGGATTTTCGCAGCCGTGACGCTAGACTTGGGTTCCTCCTTGTTTTACCTGCTGTAGTTCTTGTCATTCTTGTTGTGATTTTGCCAATCATATCTGGGATTCAAATCAGTTTTACCTCTCAAAGAGTAGTTGGAAGTGAATACGAATTTATTTGGCTAAAAAATTATTTTGAACTTTTTGAGGACAAACAATTTATCGCTTCTCTTGGCAAAAGCGCGATCTGGGTGTTGGCAAATGGTTTTTTCCAAACTTTAGCAGCATTGTTAATCGCATTATTGATCAATCAACCATTCAGGGGGCAAAATTTTGTTCGGACTTGGATCATCCTTCCATGGGCTGTACCTGCAGCGGTGACAGCAATTCTTTGGCGCTGGATGTTTGATGCCTCTTCAGGAATTTTGAACACAACGATGAAGGGAATGGATTTGGTGCAAAAACCCGTGCTTTTTCTGGCTAATCCCGACATTGCTGGAATGAGTCTGACCTTTGTCAATTCTTGGAGATACATACCATTCTTGACGATTATTTTCCTTGCTTCCTTAGCAAGTGTCCCTGAGGAAGAGTACGAAGCAGCCAAAGTTGATGGAGCATCTCCCTGGTTACAATTCAAATCGATTACCTTCCCTAATCTTTTGCCAACACTGACCGTTCTGGGTTTGGTTGGAACCCTTTGGGCTTCAAATGTGTTTGATATTATTTGGATGATGACACGTGGTGGACCAGGGGACGCAACGACGACGGTTCCTGTCTTGATGTATGATATGGCATTTTATGGCTATAACATTTCAAAGGCTACAGCGGGAGCGATCATCTTCTTATTTATCCTTATTATTTTCACCTTTGTTTTCATCTTTGCCAATCGGAAACAGTTCGTTGTTGCGAGTGAAACTTTCCAAGATTTATCAAAATAGATCATGAAGTTAAATTTTTCGATTTTTTCGCTTCTACGACTCTTCGTGATCATAATGATCTTGTTTATATTGCTGGCGCCTTTCTTATGGATTTTATTGGCTTCATTCCGTCCAAACATGGAGCTTGTTCGGAATCAGTCTTTAATACCCAATTCATTGACAATTGAAAACTATGTTTCCTTGTTTTCGAAATCTGGATATTGGCAATGGATTATCAACAGTCTCATTGTGGCTATTTATACAGTTTTGATATCAATTCCTTTAATTGTTGCAGGTGCCTATAGTGTTTATCGAACCTATTTCTGGGGTCGAAATGCTTTAAGTCTCTTTCTGTTGAGTGTGTACATCTTTCCGACAGCGCTATTAGTCGTTCCAATCTTTCGGATCTTCAATGACTTGAAACTGGTTGACAGCCACTTGGGCTGTGCACTTATGAATACCGCTTTTGCCGTACCTTTTGGTATTTGGTTGTTGCAGGCATTTCTCAAAAGTTTACCCCCAGAATTAGAAGAAGCAGCGGCAGTAGATGGTATAGGTCGAATGCGAACATTAATTCAGATAATCATTCCACAGGTTGCTCCTGGCATTATCGCGATTGCAATGTTTGCATTCATTGTTTCCTGGACAGAATACTTGTTTGCGATGACGCTTTTGCTCAGTAATGATTTGCACACGCTTCCAATTGGGTTAACTGGAATAGTTTTTGGTCAGTATAGAGTCAATTGGGGATTTGCTGCAGCTGGAGCCGTAGGTTCAGCTATTCCGGTCTTTTTGTTGTTTTTAATTGTTGGGCGATGGTTTATCCGCGGGATCTCTGCGGGAGCAATCAAGTAAACTGGTGAACTATGGCTTCAGTTGCTCTGAAAAATCTTTATAAAAATTTCGGTCAAACAACCGTAGTTAGAGATGTAAATGTAGAGATTGATGATGGAGAATTTCTAGTTTTCGTAGGGCCCTCTGGTTGTGGAAAAACAACGACACTTCGCATGGTTGTAGGATTAGAATCTCTAAGCCAAGGCGAGATACATATTGGAAACTGCCTTGTTAATGATCTACCTCCAGGTGATCGGGATGTTGCCATGGTTTTTCAAAATTATGCTCTCTATTCCCACATGACCGTGAGCAGAAATTTAGGATTTGCATTGAAGGCTAGAGGAATAGCTGACCAAGAAATTGCTAAAAGGGTTCAGCGAGTTGCTAAAATGCTGGATTTGGAGGGATTGCTTGAACGAAAACCAAAGCAGTTATCCGGGGGACAACGCCAGCGAGTTGCCTTAGGGAGAGCAGTCGTGCGGAATCCCCAAGTTTTTTTAATGGATGAACCGTTATCCAATCTCGATGCTTTATTGCGACTAAAGACTAGAAAAGAATTGATCGAGCTTACAACAGAATTAAATAGTACTGTAATCTATGTCACTCATGATCAGGTTGAGGCTATGACCATGGGGCATCGATTAGCTGTGATGAACAAAGGAGAAGTTGTTCAATTGGACCCACCAGAAAAGGTTTTTAATGAACCATCCAACCGTTTTGTTGCAGAATTTATTGGAAGCCCCCCGATGAATTTTCTGGATGTTAAGGTGGTAGAAGAAAACTTCCAAAAAATCTTGAAAAGTGATGCCTTTGATCTAGTTTTACCGAAGTACTGGGATTCAATCTCCGAGTCCGAAGCCATCTTGGGTTTTCGTCCTCACGACGCACAACTGGTTTCGGAGGGAGGAGTTGCTGGTAGGGTAACGGTGGTTGAAACGTTAGGAGCTGAGAAATTAGTCTATCTCAAGATCGGTAAAAATAGTTTATCAATTCTGGTTCCTGCTTCTGAAAAAATACGCTCTGGGGATCATTTACGGTTTGATCTCAATAAAAATGCGCTTCATTTATTTAATCGTGTAGATGAGAAGAGAATTATGCTTTTCAAGCAAAGCTAAATGCTTTCACCCTCAAAAAGAATTTCTTTCGCATTGATTGGCTTTGGTCGTTTCGGCAAGCACCATGCGAACATCCTGAAGCACCATCCCAATGTGATAGTAGACTCGATTTGTGAAATCGATCCGGTCGCTGTCCAGCAAGCCAGTAAGGAATTCCCAGATGCAAAGATCTACACAGAACCCTTCAACATGTTTCAGGAGATTGATGTTGATGCCGTAACGGTAGTTTCTCCTGAAGACACACATGCTGAAATTGTTCAGGCAGCTTTAGAAAGTGGATCGCATGTCTTTTGTGAGAAACCATTGGCAACTAAACTCTCTGAGGCCAGGAAATTGGCAAAGATATCTCTGGAGAGAGAACTAAAGCTGAGAGTGGGCTACATCCTCAGATATGAACCTCGACACCGAGTGCTTAAACAACAAATAGAAGCTGGAAAGTTAGGAGAAATTGGGAAAATTAGGGCAAAAAGAGATATTTCCCGTTCATGGTTTGAAGCCTATGGATATCGAGTTCACTCTGCTTACGAGACTTTGATACATGATGTGGATCTAGTTCTTTGGTTCAGTCAGCAGCGATGCAAATCAGTCAGTGCCTGGGGTGGTTATCTATTAGGCTACAATGTACCAGAAACTCTGGTTATGGTGCTTGAGATGGAATCAGGAACCATTTGTATTCTTGAGTCTTCATGGTTAGTACCCAGCGGTGCTCCAGCCAATATTATTGGGTGGGATGATGCAAGCGATGTAGGAAAAGGCGTTGTCGAAGCTTCCTTGGAGGTGATTGGTACAAAAGGGTCCAGTTATTTGAAGACCTATGAGCCATCCTTGACAATCAATGATGATACTGGGAGCTATTGTCCAGATTTAGCTTTTTGGCCCCAAATTGAGGGTCGAACGGTTGGGGCATTACGTGAAGAAATTTGGGATTTCATTGAGGAATTACTTGGTGAAAATCATGCGAAGGTGGATTCTTTGGAAGATGCCGTTTACGTTCAGGAAATTTGTGAGGCAGCTATTGAATCAGAAAAATCTGGGAAGAAAATCTTTATCAGTTAAATGTCTAAAATTTTTCAACAAGTCGCGCTAGTCACAGGGGCTGCCAGAGGGATAGGTGAAGCAACTGTTGAGAGGTTTATCAAAGAGGGAATAAACGTAGTTGCAACCGATATTTTGCCGGAAATTAAACATTTAAATCAAACCAATGTCATTTCCCTTATGCATG
>JAQWOT010000166.1 GCA_029245725.1 SAR324 cluster bacterium
TGGCCTCTCGCTCAAGAACACTTCTTTCTAACACATTTGCTGGAATCCAAGCTTGGCCACCTTCCAAAAGTCCCTTCCACAAGCCGGATTTCTCTCGGGCAACCCCAGCCGTGTTGAGCAGAAATTCCAAATGGCTCTCCCCGATGCTTGTCAGTAAACCAACAGTTGGTTGAGATACCTTGGCTAGTGTTTCGATCTCTCCGAAGTGGTTTGTTCCCATTTCAACTACCCACCAACTTGTATCCAGTGGGGCTGATAGAAGCGTTAGGGGTACACCGATAAAGTTGTTGTAATTGCCCTGAGTTGCGTGGGTAGTAGCATCCAGGCTTTGGCAAAGATGTCGGGCGATCTCCTTGGTTGTTGTCTTGCCGTTACTACCAGTGATCCCCAATACATGGCCAGAGAAGCGTTTGCGGTAGTCGGCAGCCCAGCCCAACAGCGCCTGATTGGGAGAGGCAACTTCAATCCGGGGTGCTTGTTGTAGTTCGGCAGGGAGGCGTTCCGCAGAGGCAATCAATCCAGCAGCACCATGAGCCATTGCCTGGGCTGCGTAGGAGTGGCCATCGCTGTTTTCTCCCTGTAGACAGACAAACCATTGTCCAGGCTGGATCTTGCGAGAGTCCGTGGTTAATCCAGAGACCTTTGTCTGTGGATCAACATGCTGTGAGGAGCCTTGGAGAGCAGGAGCTAGTTCATGAACGGTGTAAGGCAGCATCAATTACTCAGATGACGCAATACATCCTCTACCATATTGGGGCTACCAATGTAAAAAGGTACTCGCTGGTGCAGTTTTTGTGGCTCAATCTCCAGGATGCGCTGTGTTCCATCGCTCGCCATGCCTCCCGCTTGTTCAGCAAGCAGAGCCAAGGCGTTGCACTCATACATTAGGCGTAGCTTGCCTTGAGGAGCCTTTTGAGTGGGTGGATACAGATAGATCCCACCTTTGAGCAGATTGCGGTGGAAGTCGGCAACCAAGGAACCAATGTAGCGACCCTGAAAGTTCTGATCCCGACAAGATTCCAGATAGGCTTGGATTCGTGGACAGAAGTGATTGAAGTTTCCTTCGTTGCAGGAATAGATTTTTCCGCTGTCTGGAAAGCGTAGTTGTGTGTGCGAGAGAAAAAATTCTCCAAGAGATGGTTCGTAGGTGATGGCGTTCACGCCATGCCCAGTGGTCAGCACCAGGATGGTCGAAGAACCGTAGAGTACGTAACCGCTGGCCAACTGTTGAGAGCCTGCCTGGAGTGCATCCTCCATGGTCGGGCTTGTACCGCGCTGCGTACGTCTGCGGTAGATCGAGAAGATGGTGCCAATCGAGACATTGACGCCAATGTTGCTGGAACCATCCAGTGGATCAATTGCAACCACATACTTTGCCTGCTCATTACCGGTGTGGACCAGTTCATCTTCTTCCTCAGAGATGATGCAGCAGACCTTACCTCCCAGGCGCAAAGCTCGTGCGAAGCGAGTATTGGCAATCACATCCAGCTTCTGTTGATCTTCTCCCTGAATATTTTCCACTCCGGCACTACCTTCCAAGCTGATCAGTCCGGCCCGGTTGATGTCACGGTTGATGATCTTGGCGGCTAGAGATATATCTGCAAGTAGCTGAGTGAAGTCTCCTTTTGCTTGGGGATAGTTTCGTTGTTCGTTGGCGATGAATCGTTGTAATGTGACTCCGACGGGAGCAGAGAGCTGATTGATTGTTGAAGTGACAGGCATCAGATACTCTAAGGAGGAATCAGGAGCGATGATTGGGTTCAACATAGCGCTGCCTCGCTAAACAGTAGGAAATAACGTACGACGAAATTTGGTCAAGCAAATCATCAAATACTGCGCCTTTCTGTAAGGAACTAAAATAAATTTTTAAAAAACGATCATGAAATCAAATAATTCAGGGTGATTTATTAATTCATTTTGGGTGAGCTTAGAGGAAAGTGATTTATCAGAATTGCTTCAGGTCATGGCAATCTATGAATGGTTCATCCATACATTTCGATCAAGCCTGCATACGGCGCATTCTACTTTGGTGAAGTAGCGATATTCGACCAAGCAGAATCCAAGTTTTTCATAGAAACTTCGGGCTCTAGTGTTGGAAGCCATCGGATCAATCAGGATAGAGTTCACCCTTTCATCAGCAAAGCAGCGTTCCAGTGCCAGTTCCATCATCTCCTTGCCAAACCCACGGCCAATGTAAGCTTCTTCACCAATCCAGATGTCGATAGCTTAAGTCACTCGCACACTCTCCCCTTTAGTATTCCTCTTCCTGGGCCAGATCAATGATCTGCAGAAAGCCAATTGGAAGGCCTTTTACCTCGGTTAGATCTGGGTGATCAATTTCTGGCCTCATCGCAAAAGTTTGGTTAGTTAACACGTAGCTGGAAAGGATGTGAAATAGCCGCGTATGATAATGCGCAGAGGGGGAACATCGGATGTATTCCCCTGAAGTCGACAACAGAATTCCAAAGCAGCAAAGATTTAATTCTTGACATGATCTAAAATTAATGCAGATGCCACGTAAATAAAAGTTCAGATCATCGTCGGAATTCACTACACCGGTGGTTGAAATTTTCAATCGACCTACCAGTAATACTCTTAATACTCTGCTCTAGCCCAAATCCAGCACCTCAAGGGCTATTCCTGTCAATCAGAGTATCCAA
>JAQWOT010000167.1 GCA_029245725.1 SAR324 cluster bacterium
CCCTTGGCGATGCAGTGTCCGTGACCACGGTGGGTACTGGCGATGCGGTCTTCATCGTTGAGGTGCATGCAGAAGCCGACGGCAGAAGCCTCCTCGCCAGCGTACAGGTGGACGAAGCCCGGAATCTCTCCCGTGGCAAACTCGTCATGGACGCGGTCCTCAAAGACCCGGATTTGACGCATCTTTCGATACGCCTGCAGTAACTTAGATTCACTCAGGCTCATGTGCTACTCCCTAATTCTGAATATTGAGTGTGACAGAGGTTTGAAAAAATGACTTTTTGTCATGCGCTTCATAGACAGATTCTATGCCAATTATTTTTCAATACTTATTTCAGTGATCTAGAATAATTTATAGTAACCAGAAAGTGGGGCAACACAGAATATATTTTGGGGCGTTTGGGGTATTTGTCCCATTCCAATGAACGAGATTTTGAAGACTAGAACCAATTTTTTATTAGCTCAATTGTCCAAGGATCGTCGCAAAGTTTGAACTACTCACAATGATAATTTTCGGTTAAATCCATATTTAAGATCTAATTATTGGAAAACATCTTGATACAAAAATTGATTCTGATTTTCTTTTTTAGTGAAGTTTTCTAAATTTAAACTTCCTAAGCAACCAATTAATAAAATCATTGAAAAAACTATTGAATTCTGTTATGAAATCGCCTAATTAAATGATCATTTGTGAACAAACTTTCAAAAAAAGTTTAATAAAGAATTTAATTTTTAAATCTAAATTAAGCTCAAGCCAGCCACACTGAAGAGTCTGAGAATTAACTCTGGTTTAGAAGCAATTGGGGGAGGAAAAATGAATCAGCGTCAAGACGTACTCCACGTTGAGGAGATTCAAAGTGTCATTAATGAGACCCACCAAGGGGATCGAGACCAAGAAATTCTTGATTCTTGGCGTCGATGCATAAATGTCCATGAACTTAATCCATTTGAGAAGAGATCTGCCTACATCCTCCCAGAAGAGCATCTTCGTGAACATGTAGATGAAGCTGAAGATTTATTGAGAACAGCCAGATTCGGCCTCGAAACTCTCTACCAGGAAATTGTTGGGCATAATTATGTGGTTTTGCTAACAAATTCCCAGGGAGTCACTTTGGATTATCTCTGTGATCCTGATAAAGAATCAGACTTTCGCAAAGCGGGTCTTTACCTAGGAGCAGAATGGTTGGAGGAACAAGTCGGAACTAATGGCATTGGTGCCTGCATCTTCACTGGGAAACCGATCACAGTTCACAAAACTGATCACTTTCATGCTTCCCACATCTCACTAACCTGTACAGCCGCGCCAATCTATGATCCTTTTGGCAATTTGGCAGCTGTACTTGACGTCTCAGCTCTACAAGCTCCCAGATCTAAAAACTCTCAATCGTTTGCCCAACAGCTAGTAAGTATCTGGGCCTCCCGAATTGAAATGGCGGCCTTAATAAACAATTACAAATCGGAGTGGCTTGTCACATTCAGCAAATCCTCAGTCTTCCTGGAGATTGCCCCTGACTACGCAATTTCATTAAATTCTAGTGGAAGGATCACTGGGATGACAAGTAAAGCATTGGCTCTTCTGAATCCCGAAAAGGGAAATCATAACGGTAATGAAGTTCTCAATGAACTTCTGTCCGATTACTTTGAATTGCGAATGGAAGAACTGCCTTTGATGAATCGGAACACTCCTGTTCATAAAAGATTGGTCCGGATGCACAATGGAGAAACTTACTTCATAAGTGCAACACAAACTAGACAACCAGTCAGAAACACCCTCGGAGATACACCTTACAAAGCTTATGGTGTGCTGCATGGGGGTGATAAAAAGATGGAGAGCATCGCGTGGAAGCTCGACAAACTTGTTGAAGCTGAAGTGAATATCCTACTCCAAGGTGAAACCGGAACGGGCAAAGAATTTCTTGCAAAGTACATCCATGGATTACGCAGAGTCCCAGGTCCTTTCATTGCGATTAATTGTGCAGCCATTCCTGAAAACTTAATTGAAAGCGAGCTATTTGGTTACGAGAATGGTGCCTTCACAGGAGCCAAAGCAAAAGGCAAAACCGGTCTCATCGAACAGGCGAATGGTGGATTTCTTTTCTTGGATGAAATTGGGGATATGCCACTGAATCTACAGGCTAGGCTGCTTAGAGTGCTTGCTGAAAAGGAGGTGATTCGAATTGGTTCATCAAAGACCAAGCAGATTGATATTCGGGTGATTTGCGCTTCGCACCGCAACTTGAGAGAGTTGGTAGAAGCCGGTGAATTTAGAGAAGATTTGTACTATCGTGTGGCAGGCATTACTTTCACGATGCCCGCTCTTAGAGAACGTGAAGACCTTAAATGGTTGATCAATCGAATTCTTGCAAAACAACATAGAGGCCAAAAAGAATCAGTAACCACTATCTCGGAGGAAGCTGAAGAGGTATTGCTTCAGTGTGAGTGGCCCGGGAATATTCGGCAGCTTGAAAACATCCTTGAATTGGCAAAACTTCTTGGGGAAGGACATATCAATATGTCAGACTTGCCCGAAGAAATTCAATTTGGAAGAAAAAGCCAATCTGATCCATCAAGAACTTTTACAACAACTTCTGAACAGGATTCTGAATCAATCTCACTCTACGATTTGCTGGAGGAAATGAATTGGAATATTTCAGCAGTCTCCAAGCGTATGGGATGTGATCGGAAAACAATTTATCGACATATGAAAAAAGCAGGGATTTCTGTAAAACGCCTCAGTCAACAGTGGACTGAAAATATGAACTAGGGCTGGTGCTCACAAACCAGATCGAGCGTTTTTCATAGCTAGATAGTGATCTCGATAACTTTGATAAAAAGACTGATAAAGACTATGAGTTTCAGGGTTTGGCTCGATCACCCTATCAATCTGCACCATTTTCCGAGCCGCACTTCCAATATCACTATAAGCTCCTGAACCAACTGCTGCCAAGATAGCTGAGCCTAAAGCTGGTGCGTCCGGAACCTTTGTCAAAGTCAATGGCAAATTGGAAACATCCGCGTGAATTTGTAGCCACAGATTCGATCTTGTAGCCCCTCCCGCCAAGACAACAGTTTCTGCTGCGAAACCATTATTCCTCATTGTTTCAAGGATCAATTCAGTTCCGAACGCAATCCCCTCTAGGGTGGCTCGAAATAGATGGCTGCGTCCATGTTTCAACGTTAGTCCACTAATGACGCCCCGCGAAAGAGGATCTGTATGAGGAGTTCGATTTCCCTGAAAATGCTCCTGAATAATAACGCCTTCTGATCCAGGTTCCAATTGAGCCGCCTCTTGGTTCAATTCTTCGAAGGATGGGTTGCCTAAAGTTCTGCGAATCCAACTGACCACAGAACCTGTTGAGGTTTGACCACCCTCAACCACATGCAGTCCAGGGATTACTGCATCAGCATATGTTCCCCAGATTCCCTGACCGTGGAAAGCCTGCGAACTCAACCCTAAATGGAGATGAGAAGAACCTGTAATAAATGCCAGACTTCCTGGATCCACAACACCAAGACCAATCATCCCAATAAAAGCATCAGCACCACCTTGAAGGACAGGCAAGCCCTCTTGGAGATCTAAATGCATGGCTGCATTTGATGTCAAGCCTCCAATTTCTTCGCCCAATCGAATAACTGTATCTGGCCATTTCTTCAACAATTCTGGCATCCCTAAATTTTCAACCATGCTACTCGCCCATCCACCCCAGCCAGGCCCATAGTGCCATCTTACTGAGACATTGTTGATGCTGGCAACTCGCTTGCCTGTCAGGTGAAGATTTAAGTAGTCTTGAAACTCACAAACAGTCTCTGCTTTCCGGAAAATTTCAGGCTCATTTTGATGAATCCATAATGACTTTGGAACCATCCACTCAGCACTGACCGGCCCACTTCCATTACTATTTACTTGTAGCGCTGGATCACCCGTTGCCAAGACTTGCTCTGTCTGCGGAGCAGAGCGCATGTCCATCCAAATTAAGGCGTTTCTCAGTGGCTTTCCAGCACCATCTAGGGCCACAACACTGCAACAAGTCGTATCCAGACAAAGACCTAAGATTTCCTGCTTACCAACTTTGGCATCAATCACTGCTTGGCGGACGGCCTCACCGAGAGCATCCCACCAGTCTTCTGGATCTTGTTCTGCCCAACCGGAAACTGGGAAATTAGTCGGATAAGAGACAGATGCAAAGGCTTGGGGGTTACCCAAAAGATCGAAGACTCCAGCACGAAGCGACTCAGTTCCGCCATCTACCCCAATGACATATTTTTTCTGCAAGTGTTCCCCTGAATTGTAAGAATCAAAAAAAATTTAAGCTGGGTCAGCCTGTAAAATTCTCAACAGTAGCGGTGCAGCTTCAATTTGAGGCACATGTCCAACTTTTGAAAGACGGTGTTGGGCAACCCAGCCAGGTAATCCATTGAGGTGCCTTACAGGGAGGATCAAGTCTTCTTCTCCCCAAAGTATGCGAACTGGCTGATTCAATTTGCACAATAAACTGTGGCCATCCCATTCCTGAGTTCCGGATGGGAAAATACTCTTTAATAGATCCTTTGCTTGAGCCCTCCTATTTGAGCTGCCAAAATTTTTCTTGGTTGCTTCAATCAAATCCTTACTAATCCATCGGAGATCATAAAATAGGCGAGACAGAGCAAGCTTGATTTCTGACTCTGAGAGTTCTTCTGTAAATGGCTGGACAGCAGACAAATTTATTTCAGTGCCAAATCCGACTGGAGCCAAAAGTGTCAACCGGCGAACCATATTGGTTTGCTGAGAAGCCAGATAAACAGCAATCGCCCCTCCAAGGGAGTGACCAACAATATCTACTGTCCCTAGTTCCAGTTCGATAATGACCTGTTCAAGGTGTTCAGCCAGAGCCTGTAATCCCCCATTTTCTTGCCAAACTTTGGACTCACCATGCCCAGGGAGTTCAAAAGCAATGACATCTCTATTACGGGATAAGGGACCGTGGATTAGTCTCCAGGAATGCAGATCCGCAGCAAAGCCGTGCAATAACACAAGAGGAGTCCCGCTTTGGTTTCCTCGTCTCAGAAAACGAACTCCTCCTGGCCCCATTTGTGGCCCGAAAGGTTGTTCAAATGAAGCCCCTTCGGGTTCATTTTGAAAAAATTTAACAACATCACATCTCTCAATTCTACCAGCAGGCCCAGTTCCTATGACTGACTTTAATTCGATGCCATCACGTTTGGCTAGTCTTCTTGCACCGGGAACTGCTCGGATAAGGTCCAGATCTTTTTCATCATGTACCAAGGAATGCGTTGGGTCGTATGAGGCAGGGGGAGATTTAGGTTGTTTTTGTGAGGGAGCCTGTTCCGTCTTAGCCGGAATCTCAATTTTTCTGGAACTTTTTTCTGAGGGATCAATAAGTGCTAGGATGTCGCCCACTTTTACTTTCGCCTGCTCTTCGACCAAAATTTCCAGCAGGGTTCCAGACTCCAGAGCTGGAACTTCGGCAACCATTTTATCAGTTTCCACTTCCAGCAAGGTATCCCCCCGCTCAAAACCCTCACCCTCCGAAAGATTCCAAGTAACAACAATCCCCTCCTCCATTGTCTCTCCAAGCCGAGGAAGTCTTAATTCAGTACTCATTTTTTTCGCATCAATTTGAGAATACTTTGTTTGATGCTTTCATTCGTGGGCACAGAAGCAGCTTCCAAAGCAGGAGCAACAGGAATCGGGATATCCTCTCCAGCCATTCGAAGGACAGGTTCTTCCAGATACTCAAAGTTTTCTTCCGTAATTCTGGCTGACAACTCGGCACTTACACCCGCTGTCAGGCAGTCCTCCGTGACTACAAGAACCCGCCCTGTCTTTCGAACAGATTTTGTGACTGTTTCCATATCCAGAGGATGTAGGGTCCTGAGGTCAACAACTTCCACCTGCACTCCCAACTCAGCCATTTGGGCCGCCGCCTCAAGGGAGCGTTGAACCATTCTGGAGTAACAGATAATCGAACAGTCATTTCCTGATCGACTGATCTTAGCTCTACCCCAAGGGGGAGCGGATTCAGGATTAAAGGGAAAGCTTTGAGCGTACAAACCTTTGTGCTCTAGAAATATAACTGGATCAGCAAGTGTCAGTGCATGTTTGATCAAGACGTAGGCGTCTGTCGCATCAGCTGGCATTGCCAAGTGCAATCCTGGAGTGTGCATTACCCAAGCTTCTAAACTTTGTGAGTGTTGAGCTGCTGCAGATCTACCTGTTCCACCTTGACTTCGCAACATCATCGGAACACTGATTTGTCCACCAAACATGTAGCGAATCTTGGCAGCCTGGTTCACTAGCTGATCCATCGCAAGTGTTATAAAATCGACGTACATCAACTCAGCCACAGGCCGCAACCCAGTCATTGCTGCTCCGACCGCCGCACCCACTAATATTTCTTCAGAGATTGGAGTATCTCTTACCCAGTCTTCTCCAAATTCCTGAAGGAGCCCCTTGGTAACCCCATATGCTCCTCCATATCGTCCAACCTCCTCTCCCAAGATCACGATAGTTGGATCAGCCTGCATTGATTCCTGGAGACCCAAACGCAGTGCATCCCGATAGGTCATTTCTTTCATCGAGAGTCCCCCAACAGGATATCAGAATACAATGCACGATCGATCCTTGATCCCACAGATTCTGGATGCGTCAAATTAGGGGCATAGACATCCTCGAACATTGAATTCAACACAGGTTCCTGAGTTTCCAAGGCAAAATTCAAAGCTTCATCCATTTCATCAGCAACTTTTTTATGCCAACTATCCATCTCAGAGACGGAGACTCCTTGTTCCAGTAAGCGATCTGCCTGGAATTTTAGGGGGTCTTTTTTTCGACCTTCCGCTTCCTCATTCTGATCTCGATAAGGGCTCTTGTCTTTCCTGGCGTGCCCATGAAAGCGATAGCAGTCAATTTTCATGAAAGCTGGTTTCCCTTCACGTGTCATCTCTAAAATTTCCATTGCCTCTTTTTTTACTTCTTCCACATCAAGTCCTGACATCTCTTTACCAACTAACCCAAAAGACTCGGCACGCTTTACAAACTCAAGAGAGGCACTCGCTTGGTCGAGTCTAGTTCCCATTCCATATTGATTGTTGATACAAACAAACAGGACTGGAAGCTTCCAGAGTGCGGCCAGATTCATACTTTCGTACAAATTTCCTTGCTGCATAGCGCCATCACCAAAAAATGCGACGGACACCGCAGGAACTTTAAGAAGTTGGTAACTCAACCCGGCACCAACTACATGGGGAATTCCACCACCCACGATCGCATTTGCCCCAAGATGACCTAATTTTCGATCAGCAATGTGCATCGAACCACCCTTACCTCGACAGTAACCTGCTTCTTTTCCAGCGATTTCAGCGAGCATTCTTTTTGGATCTGCACCTCGAGCCAGAAAAATTCCATGACCACGATGATGAGTAGTAAAACTGTCCCTGGGCTCCATCGCTTCAGCAACTCCAACCGCTGGTGCTTCTTCTCCAATTGATAGATGAAGCATGGTTCCTGCGCTTCCACCCTGAAGAAACAATTCACCCACTCGGTCTTCAAAAGTTCTAATCCGCAGGAGTTGCAGATATAAGAGACGGCTATTTTCAGAAATCATATGTAGGCAGATGCAGACGAAGTAGAGAAGAAAGTGTCAGTACCCATATGAGCACTGACAGGAGAAGGGTCAGATCTTACAACCAAGTTTTCTTACCCCATCAAAGAAGTTTTCGTATTATCGTTTTGGTTATCGATTAAAAGTTTCTGAACAATCTTGACACAAATTTCAGCAGGTTCATCTAAAGTCTTCTGTAAGGTCAATTCCCCAGAAACAGCATTAGATATATTTCTGCCAAGAGTATGGGCATTTTGTAACGTTCCTTCTCAGTAAAATTGGGGATAGCAGGTTTTCGTTTCACAGGCCAACATCAAGGTGAGATCTTGCCGTTTCAGAAGTCTTGAAGATTCCAATGTTGATTGGCTATAAGTCGTTAACAGCTCCTCATTGAAGCCTAGCCATCGTTTAGTTACGGGCCGATTCATCGGTGTAATATGAACGAGAGAAAGGATCTGAACCCCCTTATTCATTTGCTACGATCTCCTCTGAATAGATGGGTGAGACATTCGTTACAGGAATTAGCTCTAAAAAACCAAACTGCTTAATTGGGAACAATGCCCTCCAGAAGCCGTTTGAATGCCACCATTCCGGGGTCATCCAATCCAATTGACTTGTCCTGAAAAATGCGGGCTCTGCCAATTTGGCAGGGCTTATCCCTAAATTCTTCTATCGTTTGCTGAACCACCTCAATCAGATCCAAGAGACCTGTTTCTGGAGCACTTTCCAATTTCTTCTGTGCTGCTGAGAGTGCGTCCAAGACTGTCTTCTGACCCAACTCTGCTTTTCCACGCTGTTGCATTGCCTCCAGTGCCACCTTGAGTAGACCAGCCCACTCACTTGAATCCATTTCTGCCTGCCCCTTCTTCTGCTTGGCCATTGCCATCAAACCTGTAGCAAGGATGGTCCCGTAACTGGAGCCACTGGTTTTGGTAAAGGCCTGGGCACACTTTAGCAGCGCCATTCCCCAATCATCAGGAAGTTCTTCCCGAATTTCCAGAAGTTGCCGGCTCCCACGAACCATTGTCACCCCAAGATCTCCATCCCCAAGTTGGGCATCCAGGCCGTTCAGTTCCTCTGCACTTGACTCTAGGTGCTCAGCCAACCGGGGTAATTGGTCTTGCAACCAAGAAACTTTCATCATTTTACCTGCCAAAAAGCACAGCTCGCAGGTGCCTGCATTAATGCCTCTCTTTCCTGATTTAAGAAACAAAAAGTCATAGAAACGCCTGACATTTCCATTGAAGTTGCGTAACGCCCAACAAGTGGCATCACTATAGTGGCTCCCAGGTCTTCAACCCGCTTTTTGACAACTCTGTAGAGGATGTAGAGTTCCTCAGGAGGAGTAGCACCGAGACTATTAACCATTACTGAGAGCCGATCACCTGAGTCAATCGCCCGATCTGCAATCAACCGATCCACCATCTCATGAGCAATATCATCTGCAGGTTTGAGCTTGTCTCTCCATACTCCAGGTTCCCCATGAATACCCATTCCCATTTCCATCTCATCCTCGGCAATCTCAAAGGTCGCTTTACCTGCTTGTGGAATTGTGCAAGGAGTCAATGCGGCCCCAACACTACGGCAGGAATCGGCGGTTTCTTGGGCAATTCGTGTCACTTCCTCCAACGATCGCATTTGTTCAGCCGCAGCTCCTACGATTTTGAAAGCGTATACCATTCCTGCAACACCTCTACGTTTCTCACCTTCCTCTGGTGGAGCAGAGGAAACATCATCTGCCAGGAGAACAGTGGTGGATTGGATATCTTCCTCCATTTCCAGTTGCTCTCCAGCCATATCGAAGTTCATCACATCTCCCCCATAATTTCCGTAGAGACGTAACACTCCAGCACCCGCATGAGCAACTTTCATCGCTTCAGCCATCTGCTCGACGGAAGGAGAAGCGAACACATCTCCGATTGCACAAGCATCTAAAAGCCCATGGCCCACATAACCTGTAAACACAGGCAGATGTCCTGAACCACCCCCCGAGACAATACCAACTTTACCTGGTCTTTGAGACCCAGCCCGGGCAATGACTCTCCCACCTTCGCCGGTCTGTCTGTAAATCTCTGGGTGAGCTGCACACATTCCCACCAACATTTCATCAACGTACTTGTATGGGTCATTCAACAATTTCTTCATCAGATTCCTTTATTACTTGTGTGGGATGCACCCTGAATATTAATTTTCTCCAAAGATCAGAAATCAAATCAAAGTCTTGACCATACCGCCATCAACGTTGATTGCCTGACCAGTTATGAATTTTCCGTGTGGTGATGCCAAGTATGCAACCAATGCTGATACATCTTCTGGATCTCCATAATGGCCCAGAGGAATGTTTTGGTTAGCGAATGCCTCAATCGCATCTGGACCAGGCATACCAAGAAAACCTCCCAATTGATCTCCCAAACCACCTGGTTCTTCCCAAAGTGGCCCTTTGATTGGACCTGGACACACAGCATTGACCAGAATTTTATCTCCTGCGAGATAATTAGCCATGTCCTTTGTAAGCATGTTCAGTGCGGCCTTGACTGAGTCATAATCAACCAACCCTCCCGGTTGCTTTCCAAAAATGGAAGAGATGTTGATGATTCTTCCTCCACCTCTTTTCCTTAAATTCGGAATTGCAGCTCTGGAGGCATGCAAAGGGCCAAAGTACATCAAGTCCATACTTTCTCTGATCACCCCTTCATCGTGACTGAGAAGATCACTCAATTGCCCCGCACCAGCATTATTAACTAGGATGTCCATGCCCCCAAAGTGAGCTACTGACTCATTTACGAATTTTTCATTCTCTTCACGCTTCCGAAGATCAGCTTCTACAGTCAAAACCTTGACTGTATCACTTCTCAATCTGTTGGCAACTTCCTCCAGTTTAGCTTTGTTACGCCCACAAAGTGAAAGATGACACCCTTCTGAGGCTAGCATTTCAGCACAAGCTTTGCCTAACCCTCTGCTTGCACCTGTGATTAAAGCAACTTTTTCCTTTAATTGAAGATCCATGTTCTTATCCCTGTAAAGATCGGAAGTGAATGAAATCTCAGTAGATCACCTATAAAAATTTGGAAAGGTTGCGGACATGGGTTAATTCCAATTCGGATAGCCGCTTCCCTCAAATACTATTCATTTGAATCAGATAGCATGATCCCATGCTTAGCGGCCGCACCTAAAGCCTTGCTGACGTCGATTACTCTGGGCCCTAGACGATCCATACTTAATCGGACGTTATCAACAGCTCTGAACTCAATTTCTCTTTCTCCATCAAGAGCAATCACTCCTCGGTCGATGGTTGGAGCCCAGGAGCTTCCAAGTTGAAGTTCGTCCCATCTTTTAATTCCAAGTTTAGCGAACAAACCAGGTGCAATCGGAGCCATAACCTTTTGGGTGGCGTCTGGATCCATTTGCACTCCTAGACCATGATCTTCATCCCGCCCAACTGGATTCACCAACGAAGCGATTGAAGAAAGTCCGATTGCCTCGCTTGATGCAAAAGTCACATACAGTTCTCTGAGCTGCTCAACTTGCCAAACTGCTTTTGCAGCGACAAACATATCTGCACTAATGCAAGCATCTACGAGAGCCATACCCCTTGTTTCACCATTAACTTCAACCAACAGTCTTTTCTCACGTCTGGTAACATCGTCGAGGTTTAACCTTTCGGTCGCAACCAAACCCGCTGCCAAACCGCTGAGGGTAGCTTCCCTCAATTCTGGAAAACTGTTGTTTGTCCCCGTCGAGAGTGTTGCCATTGGGATGTCACTACATTCCTCAGCAACTAGGCGATGAGTGCCATCTCCCCCCAAGACTATCATCGCGCGAATACCAGCTGCTACCATTGCACGGACAGATAATCTGGTGTCCTCAGGGGTCTCCATGATGTCTGTGTCCGTAAATTGAACAGGCAGCAATCGCTTCCCCTCAGGAGTCTGACCGAATCGCTTAATGACAGTAGCTATACCTCCCTTATCCGGCATCATCCAAGCTTCATCAACCCCACATACTGTCAGTGCACCCAACAATCGTTGGATCATGTTGCACTTTTCAGCTGTCGGGAAGACAGAAGCTTTTGAGATGACTCTTCGAATATCCCGCCCAGAGGCAGGGTTTGCCAGAATTCCGACACGAATTGGCCGGCTCACCTCTTTGGGCGGATCTTGAAGTCTCACTTGAGCGCCCTGACAGCCTCAGCGATCTTTTCTGGACTTGGAATGTAGAGATCCTCCAATACATCCGAAAATGGCGGCGGACAGTGCGGTGCCGTCACCATCTTCACTGGACCCTTCAACGAACCAAAGGCCTGCTCCGTCACCTGA
>JAQWOT010000168.1 GCA_029245725.1 SAR324 cluster bacterium
CATCGTAAAACGCTTTGCTAGAGCAAATCAAAAACGATGTTGGAAGTTTCTTTGAAACTGCTCATCCATAAGCTAAACAACCCTTAAGCTCCAACGCCGCATTGGTTGCAACCTGACTGAGGCTTCCCTTTTTGGTTGAGACCTAAATGGAGCCAATCTACAAGCTGCCAAATTGGATTTGACAAACTTAGCAAATGTTAGCTTACGTGATGCTAACTTGGATTTTGCAAATATGCGGGGGACTTATTTGATTGGAGTCTACTTGGTTGGCACAAATTTGACTGATGGATATCTCAGCGGAGCAAATTTGCAAAATGCTAATCTGACGAGGTCTGTGGTGCTGGGTGCCGATCTGCATGGGGCTGATCTAACAGGTGCCAATCTTCAAGAGGTCAATTTGCGCAATGCCCGATTTGAAAGAGCAGTGCTGAGGGGAGCGACACTAGACTTTGCTGATCTGATTGGTGCCAAATTCTGTAACACAATTATGCCCAACGGAGATACAGCCATTAAAGATTGTTGATACTTGTTTTCACTGCTAATGCCTTCATGAACTATCCAATGTTGAGACTCAACTTCAATCCAATCGAACTGTAAACACCATTTTTTGAGTGAGAATGACGAAAGCAGAAGCATATGGGAGAGTGTGGGGTCTGAGATGCAAAGGAGATTTTTCTCTTGTGGATGAAATTTACCATCCTGAATATTCAGTTTTTGTGGACACTACAGGAATTACAGCAAATCTTGAGGATGACAAAACAGTGGTTTTTTTTAGCTCTGAGCAGTTCAATTGTTATTGGTTCTTACAAGTGTGTTTCTGAGAATGAAAATCTGTTGTGTATCCAAACTTGCAGCATATTCAGAGAGGCAGAAATATTTCGTTCCTTTACTACAAAAGCTACCTATAGTTAGGGTAGAATTATTAATCAGAAGACCATTGCAGAAGAACTAAACTATGATCCCAGAGAAGGGCAGAATTGGAACGGGGAAGACTACGAGTGATCAGCAAGCGGTGGGAGTACTACACTATCGCAGAAATCAGATCACAGACACTTGCACAAGATAGTCAGAGTTAAAACGTTGAGCATTTTTTATCAAAATTGGAAACAATTTTTTGGGACATGAAAGGACTAATCAATATTATACGTGTGATTGTAGCAATTCTTAAAGATTAGGAGCGAGATCCCCAATTGATGATGCTAGAGGATCAGTATTAACTCTTTTATCTTTCAGTCTTGAATCTGGTATGGGCGTATCAAACTGATAGTCTCGATCAAATTTTTGCACTCTCCATATTTCAATCATTTCTTTCCAAGCATCAATCAAAGTTCTCGGTTCAGGCATGTCAAATTTTATTTCCTTATGCAATTTTTGTAAATTGTAGCACGGAACCCCTGCAAACATATGATGTTCAATATGCCAATTCATGTGCCAATACAGGAAAGATAAAATTGGGTTCAATGTAATGGTTCTAGTATTTTTCCTGAAATCAGGGACGTTGTTTTGTAGCCCACAGTGTTGAGTTAGACCAACAAAATATGAAGCCCAATTTGCCATAAATGAGCTAAGAGTAATCACTAAAAAGAGCCACCAATGTCCAGAAGTTATTGAAACCATTAAGATGCAACTGTGAAAAAGAAGTAGTATTCTTGACCAAAGTATTGATTTTCGATGTTGTGATGGTTGGTCATCATGCAATGCTTGCAACCATTCTTGACATGGAATTTTTGTGGATCCAATCCTTCCAAAAGAAGAAAGACCTGTCAAATATACTGTGGAGAAAAATCCCCCTTTACTAAATACTCTATCAGGTTTTGAGAAGAGATTTAATGTAAAGATTTGAACTAATGTAACAGGTGAAAGAGAGGGTTGAAGCGGTAGCAAATTCTCTCTATCGACTGCAGGGTACATAGTGTACCGATGATGATATGTGTGACTGGAAGCGTAATCGTAGGGATCCCACCAACTTATTAGACTGTAAAGATACAGAAAAAACTTATTATAAAATTTAGTATGAAATACAGTACCATGTGCTAGTTCATGAGGTGCGACACCCGACAAAAAACTGCTCACAGTACCATGTACAAATAACATTGCTAAAAAAGCGTACCAGACGCTGTTATGCCAAAAAACATATGTCAGACCACCTGTCATCAAAAATATAGCTAGATGTCCACCTGCTTGGACAAAACCTTTTTTGTCACTTTTCAAACATAATTTGCTCAGAACCACTTTTTCAATTGGACATCTGTACCAATCTGGACGAATCTCTTTTTTTATTTCAGAAAGTGTTGTCATTTCACATCTCACCAAAAAATTAAAAATCTACCAATTCTTTGCTTTTATTTTTGAGTAGATCTTTACTTAGCTACATTTTTTATAAATTCATAAGAAAAAATTAGATTAGCCTAGCTAAATTTAACAAAGACAAGACAATTTTTTTCTGAAATTGAATTTTACATACAAATTTCACACACACATGAATTTGAACTCCCCAAAAGATATAACTGGAACTTGGAAAACTTTGGTTGATCAGCAAGCAGCGAATGCTTATACCAACGTAGAAATCAAATTATTAAATTAAGCATTAGGAGAGAAATGACCAAAGCTGAACAATTTGATAAAGCTACAAAGTTTGTAATGAAAGGCGATTTAACATTGTATGATGAGATCGTGCACCCCGATTACGAGTCTATGAATCAGCGCATGTCGGTGAACAAAGAAATGAGCAAATCCATTCTTTCTGGAATTGGTGATCTGATTACTGTTGGGCCTATGCACAGGATCTATGAAAATGAAGAATTTGTATGTATCCATCGCTATTCAAGAGTTGCCAGTGCCGATATTTTCAATTCAGTGATGACAGCAATTACCTATAAAATTGGGAAAGTAATTAATCAACAAACAGTCCGAGAAGAATTAGATTATGATCCCAGCGAAGGCCAAGACTGGAACTGGGAGGGCTACGAGTGATTGGCTAGAGAGAAGTTGGTAGGCTGCACGATCAGCACAATCAAATCACGGATATCAGCAACATAGTGAGGAAGAATGACAAAAGCAGAGACATTTATTAAAGCTTGGGAACTTGTAATAACAAAAGAAGATGCCTCACTGGTTGATAAAATTTATCATCCAGATTACTCCTCCTTTGATCCTGTTGCAGGAGTTGAAGTCAACCTAGAATCTGACAAACAAGTGATGCTAACTCTAAGGCATGATCTCATACTCACCAGACCAATAAGCGTATCTGAGAGCGATAATTTAGTGCGTCTTCAAAGGTACAACCGATTCAGAGACATCGATATTTTCAATTCAGTTACAACTTCTGTTCACTACAAAGACGGAAAGATTGTTAGTCAAGAATCAGTAATTGAGGAATTAGATAAAGACCCAAGCGAAGATCAGGAATGGAATTGGGAGGATTTCGATTGGAAACTAGGTGCTGAGTAGTTGAAACAGATACTTCGAAAGAGTTTGATCTGATATTTTTATGACTTTGCTGGGTGTCTCAATGATCTGTTCATAGAAACAAGCAATACATCTGGTCATTTCAGAGGCAATGTATGGTTGGGTTTTGTAGAAAATCTTGCAGAGACTCGATTCTGAAAGAACCCATAATGACAGAAGAGTGTGCTGGAACGATCGCTCTATTCAGCAACAAGCAACCCTTTGATTCAGTGGATTGCTCCGCCAAGAGATATTGTAAGGATATGTCAACCTGTGATGAGGCCAAGGCGTACCAAATTCAATGTGGAATGAAGAATCTGGACAGAGATAGGGATGGTGTACCGTGTGAAGCGCTGTGTGATTGAGCAGCGTAATACCTACGAATGTCCCAAGCACTGCTTCAGATCTTTATCTGTGTTGAGGACTGTGAAGAAATTGTTGATGGAACCATCGTAGTCTTTGTCCGCAAAAACGTATCCATGGTTGCGGTGAATGACAGTCTCAAAGGCTGCGTACTGGTCAACAGAACATCCAGTCAGTGAGGCTAATGCTTCCAGATGCTGCCCAGATCCTTTGGCGCTCTCTTCTGCGATCTGCTGGTAACTATCATTGAAGAACTTCTGGATATTGGCAGTACGCCAGTTGCAGTTTGTAGTTGTTGCGAAAGTATCAATCGTGTAATTGGAGGTAATGGTGGTTGCCTGAGTAATGTTTCCGGTCAATATTTTGACATTTTCTCTCACCGAAACAGCTCTTCCCATTTTGTTATCGCCAGTATGACCTCCAAAAAAAGATGTACCCACCAGCAGTTCATCTCCATCAAAATCAGATTCGTGACAAGCTAGCAGATTGTTTGAACTTACGAGAGAAAAAGTCCCAACCATTACAATCATGATTTTCAATCTGGTTGTAGTCCTCATTGTGTTCCCCGATTTCTTTGTGAATGTACGTTGATATGCCATTAGAAATGCATTGAATGTCCCTCCTACGTCAAGTAACCAGAGTCAGTGAATAGCATGACTGCCGAGGTCGACTATCAAGCAAAACGCTACTGTAGCCATATGAAGCGCTTCGACTAAGCTAAGGCATACTTGATCCAGTGTGGAATGAAGAATTTGGATTGTGATGATGTGCCGTGTAGGAGTCTTTGCAACTAATCAAACTGGGGACTCCCTCAACTTCTTAAGATTCTGCTGTTGGGGTTGATTGTTTTGAAGAATTTCTGCAGAGAGAAAGTCGCATCACGCAGATGGAAATCGAAGTGATGCAATTATCTAGAATCGCACATCAAGTCTATCTAAAACAATAAGCTATTACTAAATTGCCAATCTCAATTATATCTGCGTCAGTAAATTCGTTACTCCTTCATAAAAACAACTGGTGATGAAGGAGAAGATGGGTATCCACCTTCGGCATAATCTCCAATTATCAAGGAAGTTTCTGATCCAACTATGCTGTTATAAAGGGTTGTGTTTTTCTCTGGATAGGTACTGCTATCACACATCTTACCCAAAACATCTACTTGTGAACCAGTCACCCAAGTAGTCAATCCACAGAAACTTGTGCTATTTACAGCCGTTGTATAAGTGTCGTTGGTTATTGTTAGAGTATAAGTCTGAATTTTGGCTGTGATTAGGTATCCCTTCGTTCCATCTCCAGCCTCAGAACTTGTGCCTTTAAAGTCAGAATATGTACTTGCCTCCTTCATTACCTCTGAACTGCAGGTGGTATCTGAATAGTATAATGAAGTTGTTGCGATACCTGATCCAGAAATCTCCATAGAAGATTTGGTGTAAAGAGCTTCCCCATCGAAACTACAATCACTATTCCACTTGCCCACAAGTTCAGGAAATGAAGTTGAAGTCCCAGATGATGCACCGCTATCTTATGAAGAGGGAGCGCATCCAATCAAAAGGGCCAAGCAGCAGAGGTGAGTGTGGTCATAAAGTTTTTAAATATCATTACCTTGGAATATCAGTTGTTAATTTTGGAAGATGGCCATTGAAGTTTTCAATTGTTTAATCGCAACTCATGCTGAGAATCTCTACTCCAATAAATATTTGTCAAGACTTATGAATTCTATCTTATCTTTAGTTGCAGACCGCCCACTTATCAATATATCTAGGATCAAGTAACCATCTTTATTTATTCAGATGCATAAAATCATCAATTTTACTCAAAAAATCTAATATTTTTTCAAATACTAATATTCTCTCTTCTACTGATGTTATCCTCACCAACTAAACTCCTAATTTCATTGAGATCATTCTCTAATCCATCCCTAAAGAAGAGAGCATCTGCCTTATGGATTAGCATATTTGCACCAAGGTCCAGTAATCTCTTTTGATACTCAGGAGTACCCCAAGCATGAATTCCTGCACCAATAGATTTTGATCTGACTTTCTTGAAGACCATCTCAATAGTATTTAGGTAAATGGGATTATCATATTCTTCAGGAATTCCTAAACTAGTTGTAAGATCATGTGGACCAATCTGGATAGCGTCAATGCCTTCAATTTCTAAAATCTGATCAAGATTTTCTATAGCAGGTTCACTCTCAATATTTAATATTAATAAATTATTTTCATTGAATTTATTTATATAATCATCTAATGATTCTTCTAAGTTTTTCTTACCTGCCATCAATTGGTTTAACCTACTACCTTTTAGTGGTCTCTTCTTAGTCGCACCCACTAATTCTTTAACTTGAGTGACTGTCTCAGTATACGGAGAAATAATTCCAGCTGCTCCATCATCTAAGAACTCAGTAGCAATATATTGATCTGGAGATTTCATTCTCACCAAGGGAGGCAGTCCCATCGCTGAGTATGTCCTACACATCCATGATAGTGTTTCACGACTTATAGCTATGTGTTCAGTATCAATAAAGATGAAATCTAGTGAGCAATCTTTTAAGATTTTTGGCCAAAAAGGTGATGTTGAAACGATGAGTGTACCCAAGACTAAATCTCCTTCTTTTAATTTCTTCTTCAGTGCTAAATTTTTCATAAATTTTTTTGTGTTGAATTAATTAAATTGGTTTTTTTAAAGAGGTAAAGAGCTACGTGATGTAGCTAATTTCTACAGTGAAGACAATTAAAACCTGATGATTAAACTGTAGTTACACAATATCATTTATTTACATGATTCCCCAAGTAGACTAATTGTAGCAGAATTAAGGTGTCGCAAAATTTCTCAAAAGTCTTTAGTTTATTGAACCATTGCAATTGCTTGTACACCTACTTCAAAAAATGGGATACGAGGGATTATCAGTTGTAAACTTATTTTGGAGGAAATTCTTTTGATAACGAATATCTGGTCTTCACTTTTGTGAAAATCAGGCTATTTCGATAAGTAATTGGCGAGTTCATTTCGATCAACCAAATTTTAAGACAGACACGCAAACAGTATTCTTGCAGAATCTACAGAAGATTCTCCAGTAATAATGTGTAGAGGTGTTGATCATATTTGAGGACTGGTTGAAAAGTTTTGAGTTTCACTGCTCAAATTTTGATTAGTCTCAACCCATTAATTTCAATATCCAAGACCCTTACATGAACCTTTTATCACTCACCTTCGTCCTGTCTGATCAATCACCCATTGCAGACCAGTACCAGCTTCCATTATTTGCATCAATGTGGAATCAGTCGCTTGGACGGTGACAAAGATGGATTGCCCTGTGAGGGGTTATGTGATTGAGCCACCTCATTGAGCCTCAGATCTAGTTTGTTGGCTCTGCTGGTACTCCGAAAAATCTATTGAAAGTTTCCTCTACTGACTATTTAGTTAGACTTTAACCATTGATGCGTTAATGCTCGCATCACAATCATGTACCCAACAGCAAGGAGAAATCATGGCACTTTATCTGGCCAGAGCAAAGTATAGCAACGCGGCATTCAAGGGAATGGTTGATAACCCCCAAGATCGTGAGGCGGCTGCCAATAAACTATTTTCTGCACTCAATGTAAAAATGCATAACCTCTACTTCAGTGTGAGCAGCGCGGAGATCGTGGCGATCATGGAAGGCAGTGCAGAAAACATGGCTGCTGTTGAAATGGTTACTTCATCAACTGGAACCTTTAGCTCTTTTGAAGCGATCGAAATCATTGATTCCAAGTCGATGACAGCGGCAATGGAAACTGCCAACAAAGTGGTTTCTGCCTATCAGGCGCCCAATAAATAAATCATTGGTTTGGCTATGTCTCAAACCGAACGGGATTCCACATTTTTAGTTTGGATTCTTGGGCCTACGTACTAATTTATCAGTCATATTTGGATTTCTTCATTTCAAGAGGAATTATGAATCTATGTGTTGTATCGGAGTACAGTTGTACCGTAGAGGATTTCAAAAAGATGGTGCAATCATATGAAGAAGAGACCAAAAAGTTTATTTCTGAATATGAAATTGCCGAAATTAACGAACATAAAACTGCGATGTTCATGAATGTCACTGACATGGAAGCTTTACAAACGCTAATGACAAGCCCCGAAATGAAAGAGTGGGATAAAGCGAACAACTGTGTTGATGTTGTCTACTCCCTCGAGAAAATTACTTAAATTTAAATCTATAAAGTAAAGAGTGTAACTTAAAATGATATTCAAGTACTTAAAGCGAATACAAACTGAATGAAACTCAAGCTGTCTTTGGATGTGATTTATGAAGTCTCGCCAGAAGTAATCAAGGAACTAGAGATTGAATTTGGTAGTCGTGATGATGTGATGAAAGAGCTTTATAGTCGTTTGGAGCAAGAATTAGTAGGATACTTTGCTGAAGAAATTCATGAGGATCTTCTCGAAGAGACTGAAGTTAGTTTTGATTCAACCACCACAAAGATCTATTCAGTGGAGTTGTTGGAGGATTCTGGTGAGGGAAAAGAAACAAGCATTAACCTCTATACACCTCCCGTAGTATCAGAAAACACACTTTCGAGAGAGCTTGGGGAATAAAATTTTGTTGGTTTCAGCGTTAAATCTCAAAAGATCTATCCTATCTTCGAAAGTAGACTCAGCAGAGTTGTAAATCGCACTAGCTAAATTACTTGAATAGAGCAACTTTGAATTTAGACCAACTGAGTCTCATCTTTCTCAATTTGCTATAACACTGAATTATATCTGGTAAAAGCAGATAATAAGCTAAAAAAGCATCCGATCATTTCAGACTTACTTGATTTTTGACTTCCTCCCAGTTGGTATAGGAGGCCTTCATGACTAAATATCGGTCATAACCAATACCCGAACAAAGATTTCTTCAACTCGATATGAAACGGAGTATTTATGTTAGGCGAAAAAATTGGATCAGCCACGGCAACCTCTGTTAGCAAGGTACTACCTACAGAAGGAACCCTGCCAAAATTTGAAATCACTGCTCAAGGTAGTGGGAAGATTACAGGAGTTGATGTTCAGTTCATGGGTACATATCACGCTGAAATGAAAGCTGATGGCAGCATGTACGGAGAATGTCCAAATTCAGCCATACTAATGGCTGCTGACGGAGTGGCTACTTTGAGAGCAAGTGGTGTTGGCAGAACTGAGCCAGATGGTTCAACGAAATTTCGTGGAATTGTTTACATCGAAACCACGGCACCATCTCTGATGAGTTTGAACGGTAAGGCAATCGTTCAAGAATATGATGTTGATGCTGCAGGGAATGCTAACTGGGAAATGTGGCACTGGGCTTAAAAATTTGACTAAATTTAAGAATCTTAAACCAAAGGAACAAAATGAAAATTCTTGCATCTGCAAAAATTACAAAAGGCTGGGATCATTGGAAAAGCGTCTTCGAAAGTGATCGCCATAAGCAGATACGCTCAGATGCTGGAGTGAATGTAGTTGGGTATGGATATCACCCTGACACTGGTCGGGCTTATGTTGTTCAAGAAGTTGGATCAATGGAAACCATGCAAAAAGTGATGGCGGAAAATCAAGATGCACTCGATGAAGTTGGAGTGGATATGTCGACAATGCAAATGATTCTTCTCGAAGGTTGATCGCTAGATTTCTACAAAAAATTCAAATCATTGGATGTTAGTCAATTTACTTAGGGGATAGATAAAGAAGTATCACCTGCTAATCGTTCTATCATGAGGCAACAGCGTCCTTGCACCTCTTTAAATTCAAATTGAGCAACGGCACTTTTGCAGTCTACATGAAAGAACCTCCTCATCGAGAAACAGTGGCTTACAAACTGGTCGGAGCAGCAGGAGACATGATTCATCATTACTGAAGCTATCAAAATTTTGAGATCGATTCAGAAACAATCACAGCAGTTGGGATGGTGACTGTGTCTAATATTTTCAAAGGTTTAGAGTG
>JAQWOT010000169.1 GCA_029245725.1 SAR324 cluster bacterium
TGGATTTGTACGAGTACAAAGGTACTTATTACGTCTTCCATGATGCAGGAGTTGACGAGTACGATACTTATCGGGAAGCCAAGAAGCAGATCCGGTGGGCTTAGTGAAATAACTTCTAGGATAGCGTTGTCCTCGAAGTTAGAACCCTTATGCTAAAGCATCTGGCTTGCTAGCTCGCACGTAACGCTAACTTTTATTATGTCGGGTGTCGCAGCTCACAATCTTCGCTGAGCCACTACTCTTTTCAGCTCTTCCAGATGGAGACGACACAATGAATCTAACTTTCGATCAAAGACGTGAGCGCTTTTGGAAGTCTCGGGATGACGCCAAACGTCTTATCTATAAAATGGCAGAACGCATATCAGACATTCCACCAGAACTTGCCGACTACTTCGCAGAAGCTCAGCGGCTGCGCTTGTTGTTTGAAGAAGACCAAACTGATTTTATTGCAAGCCAGATGGGTCTACCTAAATTAGATGAGTGTGACCCAACGTTTTCAGACTGCTGGATCTGCAAGCCACTTCATGACGTACACAACAACCAAGCGTTCCGTAAGCCCCTTGGTGCTTCGGGAAGACTTGATAACGACCTCTGGATCAAATGTGAATATGTCGAGTTGAAAGACAAATATCGGGTTACACATCTGCACCACCGGTCAGAGCCAAACTTTCCTGATTTCATGCCGGTACACCTGTCACCGCGATTTAAAGTCTATGTTCGGGATTGAAGCCTGTCGGAAGGATTGCGGCTAGCTGCAACGTGATATTTTTGAAATAATTCAACACTTTACTTGAGGCTGGAAATGGACCTTGAATGGAGCGAAGGGCATCTCGAGCGCTTCTACAATTTGCGTGAAAACTACTCGGAACATTTCGATGAAGAACGAGCCAAAGAAATTGCGAAGTGGCTAAAAGATCATCAAGAAGCAGTCTATCTCGATAAGCTGCTTGAAGAGGGGCTGTCTCATGAAGAGGCTTGGAAAATTGCTAGTAAGACCACCTACTCGGGTGTTTCCGTAGATGAACTGACAGAAACCCAGTTAGAGCGCTATCAGAAGTTGAGAGAGGAATACTTCAGCGAAGCAGATGCGTTGGATATTGTGGTGCTGTTCACTGATGAACAGAAACAGCGCTATCTTGAATTACTTGAAAACGCCTTTGGGCCCGATGACGCTTGGGGTATGGCCTCAAATTATGAACCTGATGAAGAAGATGACGATGAGCAATCAATACCAGATGGTTACAGTGGTGAGGGCTTTCTTGAGACTTTAGAAGAAATCCAATACGAGTTGAACCAAGCCCAAACTGCTCGGTCTCTTTGCAGACGCTACGGACGAAATAGCAAAGAAAAACAGGAGCAACTTATCGAGTATGACCAGCGTATCGATCGCTTGGAACACTTGCTCAAGAATTTTGAGAACACCGTTAGTTCTGACGTGGAGGCCTGATATTCCAGCCCCAAACCAGTCAATGAGACTTCGAAAATAACACTGAGTTTCATCTCAAACCTTTGGAGTGAAATGGATCCCATCAACCCCTTGTACCTATCAACATTTCTGGACGTAGGAACTGACTGGTCTGAACAACCCGAGGAGTTTGCTATTATTTCTGCATACGCCACAACTGGAGAAAAATGGTCTGAAGAAAGAAACCAGCAGGCAGATGATCGGTTATATCAGTGGCTGTTGGAGAAGGGGGTCTGGTTGAGAAGGGTTACCGGCTATGCCCCTGACACTGGTCATAATGAACCGTGTTGGGCAACAGCCATCTCTTTTTTTTTTTTTTTTAATATTGGAGAAGAGTTCCTGCAAGACGCAATTTACTATGTTGAAGGGGACCATCTATATGTGAGTCACTGTGATTCAAGACGCGTCAAGACCCCAATTAGTAATTTCTCTTTGGAAATACGTCCGAGAGGGTGTACTAGCACGCTTGAGAGCAAGCTAAACCCAGACGTCATTGTCAGCAGTCAACTCACCTCCAGCATCGCCTGTGTTGACCACTGCTTTTGGTTCAACTAGCAACACCTTGCACTCTTCATCAGCGAAGGGCTTGTGTTCCTCTCCACGGGGAACCACGATCATCTCCCCCTCACTCAATTGAACCTTCCGATCTCTGAATTCAATTCCCATGGAACCCTCTAGCACAATGAAAGTTTCATCAGTATCGGCGTGATTGTGCCAAGTGAACTCACCTTTGATCTTCACCAGCTTGAACTGGTAGTCATTCAT
>JAQWOT010000170.1 GCA_029245725.1 SAR324 cluster bacterium
GATGATTTTCCAAGATCCCTATTCTTCTTTAAATCCAAGAATGAATGTGGAAGATATTTTATCTGAGCCATTAATAACCCATTCGGTGGTGGAGAAAAGTAAATTAAGAGAAAAGATTGATGACTTGTTAGATATGGTAGGTTTAGATAAAGATTCAGCTCAAAGATATCCTCATGAATTTTCTGGTGGACAAAGACAGAGAATCTGTATTGCTAGGGCCTTAGCCGTAAACCCCAGCTTTATTATTGCTGATGAACCTATCTCTGCTTTAGATGTTTCTATTCAGGCTCAAATAATACTTTTGTTAAAGAAATTACAAAGAGAGTTAGATCTAACCATTCTTTTTATATCACATGATCTGTCAGTAGTTAAGTATTTGTGTGATCGAGTTGCAGTAATGTATCTGGGAAAAATTGTTGAATACTCACCTAAGAAAAAACTTTTTGACAAACCTTTTCATCCCTATACTAAAGCATTACTAAATGCTATTCCTATCCCAAATCCGAGAAAAGAGAGAAGTCGTCGTTTAAAAACAAAGACGATTAAAGGTGAGGTTCCAGACATATTGAATTTACCTATTGGCTGTAATTTTTCTACACGATGCGATGAAGCACAGAAAGCAAAGCTTTTCGAGATTGATTGTGCCAAATTGAGTCCATCATTAAATCAGATTGGAATCAATCATGAAGTCTCTTGTCATTTAAGCACTCTTAAAGAAAAAAATGTATAAAATTAATGAAATTGAGAAAAAAAACCAAAGAATTAATCCCAAAAAATTAGAAAAAATCAAGAATACATTTGAATTAGATGGTCTAGTAGTTGTGGAAGATTTAATCTCTTCTGATTTACTCGATACAATTAATGGAAAATTAAATAATGATGCCGCTCACATTATTTATAATCATTATCAAATTCATAATAAATATCCTCACCATCTACAGCTTGGTCTACCAAGAGATTCAAATTGGGTTTTTCCTGAGATTGCCTGTAACCCAATCATTGAAGAAATATTAGTTGAACTCCTTGGTGGTGCAGTTTTTATGAGGTATTACAACGGGAACACTTCTTTACCAAATGGTGATTTTCAAAAACTTCACATGGATGGGGGGGGGTGGTCTATTCCAAATAAGCTAGAGGCTGAAAAATACGATGTTGATTTTCCACATCCTTGCTTCAAACTTTTTGTAAATATTCCCACAAAAAACACTAATCCTGAAAATGGTTCAACAGAAGTTTGGCCTGGTTCCCACCTAATAACTGATATTGCTGAAATCAATGACCTCCAAATTGAATCAAAATCTGTTAAATCTTTAATAGAAAAAATGAAAACTGGATATCCACCACGACAAATTTTAACTAATAAAGGTTCTGTAATATTTAGAGATCTAAGGCTTTGGCACAGGGGTTGTCCTAACTTCAGCAACGAACCTAGGCACATGTTGAGCATTGGTTTTGGTGCAGAAAAGGATCCTTTTCCCAATTGCAGTCATTTAGGTTCTGGCAAACATAGACAGGTTTTTTCTTTGGATTCCAAAGATAAATTTACTGATACTAAATTTAGTCCTTATGTTGATAAATTATTGTACTTTATAGATGATCAAGTTGATCATTTTGGTAATGTCGCACCAAACAGTAAATATGCACAACTAAATAATTCCACCGGTATTGTAAAATCTGGTCCGTACGCTAATCAATCTTTTGATAGTAGATTTAAATATTCTTTTTTCCCTCAGCCGTTGGAGGGATTGAAACTTAAAGATTTACCCAAATGGTGTCACTAAATAATTTGTCAAGTAGTAGTCTTTTCTCCGTTGAACAAAAGGTAGTTTTAATATCTGGCGCGGGAAGAGGTATCGGAAAAGCACTTGCACTTTACTTTGGTCAAATAGGTGCGAAGGTTGTTTGCGTATCTAGGAGTAAGTCAGAGATCGATCAAGTAGTTTCTACCATTTCTGAGCTTGGCGGAAGTGCACTCTCACTCCAATTAGATGTGCAAAATCTAGCAGATCATGATCAGGTTCTGAATACAATTTTAAGCGAGTTTGGTTCTGTCGATATACTTATCAACAATGCTGGCCTCAATAAAAGGCAACTTTTTGAAAAAGTGAGTGAGGAAAATTTTGATTTGGTTTTTAACGTGAATTTCAAAGGTCCTTTTTTCCTCGCTAAGCAAGTGTCTAAAATTATGCGCGGACAAAAATCAGGAAAAATTATCAACATTGGTTCACTCGCCGCTTCCTACTCAATGTCCCAAATCTCTGTTTATGCTGCCGCAAAAGCAGCTCTGTTACGCTTAACCAAATCACTTGCTCTTGAACTTGGCTCTCAAAACATTCAGGTCAATGCCATATGTCCAGGTTTTATAAAAACTCCACTTACAGAAAAGCTTTGGTCTGATGAAAATATGAAAAATTGGGCTTTCAAGAGAATTCCTGCACAAAGATTAGGACTTCCTGAAGACATATTAGGTACAGCCATTTATCTCTCTTCTGCTGCGTCAGACTACGTTAATGGACAATGCATTTATGTTGATGGCGGATACTTGTCCGGTGAGTTTTGGCCGTTACCAGAAGCTGCTACTTCTTAAATTTATTTATATAAAGAAAACATATTTGGCTTCGTGATGATCCCAATGTACTTGTTTTACAAGAACATGGGTCTGCTGGATACGCATCTGGGCTTGATTCTGATTTACACATTGATGAACTTACCGATTGTCATCTGGGTGCTCTATACCTATTTTAAAGGATATTCCACAGGAAATTTTGGAAGCAGCCCAGATGGAATATGATG
>JAQWOT010000171.1 GCA_029245725.1 SAR324 cluster bacterium
ACGGGAACTCAATACAAGCAAGGCCCCAAAAAGAATTCAAGAAATATTGAGACAGTTGTTTTGACCACAAATCTATCTATCTATATTTTGATTGTTATCAGTTGTTTATCTCTGATGTTTGCAATCTATTAAACAAATGCATTACAAGTTGCCCTAATCATCAAAATACTGAATGACTGAAAAAGTTTATTCTGCTGACAGAGCTTTAGAATTGCTGCGTCTTGGTTCAGGTCAAGTTCATACCATTTTTCGTGATGGACAAGAAGAGGCAATCCAACAAATAACCGATGGTGATCATCGCCTGCTTGTGGTTCAAAAGACAGGTTGGGGTAAGAGCTTTGTCTATTTTATTTCTACCAAAATATTGAGGGAAGCTGGGTGCGGTCCAGCTTTGTTGGTTTCTCCATTACTCGCACTGATGCGGAACCAGATAGCTGCCGCAGAGCGGATGGGGGTTCGAGCCGCGACAATCAACTCTGACAACATAGAAAAGTGGACTGAAGTCGAAGTGAAAATAAAGCAAAATGAAATCGACATTTTGCTCATTTCTCCGGAGCGCTTGGCTAACGAGCGATTCAGGGCAGAGATACTTGGTGGACTTTCGCTACATGTTTCGCTGGTAGTAGTTGATGAGGCACACTGCATTTCAGACTGGGGGCACGACTTTCGGCCGCATTATCGCCTGCTTGAAAGATTCATTAGAAATATGCCTTCTAACATTAAGTTGTTGGCCACCACTGCTACCGCAAACAACCGAGTAGTGCAGGATCTGGAAAATGTGTTGGGCCCAAATCTTAGAATTTCAAGAGGTGATCTCAATCGGCCATCTCTCACTCTCCAAACCATTCGTCTGGAAAGTAAAGCTGAGCGTCTTGCTTGGCTTTCCCATCAACTCACTGCACTAGCTGGCCATGGCATCATTTACACCCTGACGGTGCGAGACGCCAACCAAGTAGCCAATTGGTTGAATAGTCAGGGTTTTGATGTTGAAGCCTACACTGGGGAATCGGGTGCCCGCCGTCTGGAGTTGGAACAAGCTCTCTCTGAAAACCGCATCAAAGCCTTAGTTGCCACCACGGCACTAGGGATGGGGTATGACAAGCCTGATCTTTCATTTGTAATACACTATCAAATGCCATCTTCAGTGGTTGCATATTACCAGCAGGTGGGAAGAGCAGGTCGTGCCTTGGATGCTGCCTATGGAATTTTGCTAAGTGGAAAAGAAGAGGATGACATTGCTAATTGGTTTATTAAAAGTGCCTTTCCCACAAATGAAGAGGTTAAAGAAGTAGTCGCTCAACTTGAGGCCCATCCTGCAGGCTTATCGGTGCCCCAGTTGCTAAAAGAAGTTAATCTTAGCCAAGGTAGGGTTGAAAAAACTCTATCGTTACTTGCACTGGAGTCGCCCCCACCAATCACCAAAAATGGGAGGCATTGGCAAAAGACGGAGGTTTCCTTGTCAGAGGATTTCTGGGAGCGGGCTGAACGCCTAACAAAACTTCGTCGAAGAGAACAGCAGCGAATGCGCGAATACGTGCATCTCCCATTCGGTCAACACATGTCATTTCTAATTAGCGAATTAGACGGTAAGCCGAGTGATGTCATTACTTCATCTTTGCAAGCATTGTCTGAAGATTTTCCCAAAGATAAACTCAGAGAAGCAAACATTTTTCTCAAAAGATACCACCTGCCAATTAATCATCGAAAGCAATGGCCTAATGGTGGACTGAAGCATTCAAACAACCACGGTAAGATTGCCAAAAGTTACCAAGCTAACTCTGGGAAAGTATTAAGTCTTTTGGGGGATGCAGGTTTAGGAGATTTGGTGAATGTTGGCAAAAACCAACAACAGTACTTTTCTGATGAGTTGATCGATGCTTGCGTAGTTATGCTCAAGGAGTGGGGTCCCCAGCCGGCTCCAACATGGGTGACCTGTGTCCCATCTTTACGGAATCCAACGCTGGTTCAAGATTTTGCCAAAAGACTTGCACAGGCTTTAAATTTATCTTTCAGAGTAGCAATTGAGAAGATTGACTCACGACCCGAACAAAACAAGTTTAACAACAGTTTCCAGCAAGCTAGAAACGTTGATGGATCACTTGCTACACTCCGAGACCAAATTCTCTCCGGTCCAGTCTTGCTTGTCGATGATGTTATCTTGTCTGGGTGGACTCTGACGATTTCGTCATGGTTACTTCGCAAAAATGGAAGTGGTGAAGTTTGGCCACTAGCACTTGCCCAAGGCAGGCCCAACGAATGATCTAAGGTTTTTTAATCGGCGTGCTTGACCAAATTAAAAAGTGATAATGTTAGTAGAATCAATTCTACCAGCTTACAGAGGCTGGTTGCATTTACTCCTCTGAAAGGGTTTTGATAGCAATAAAACTAATCCTGCCCCAATTTAGCAGGGTGAGGGGGCTGATCACTGATGATACTGACGAAAAAATTGAAACAGCGTTAAGAAAGCAATGATAGGGGAAGATTTAATTTTAGAGAGATCAAAGAGAAAATACGCTGCTAGCTTGTGGGTAAATAAATTTTAGATTTAGGTGGTGAATTTTGGAATGCTGGACATGTATATGGACAAGTATATGCTGTTTAATTAGCAAATAAGCACAAAAGTGAGGAGTTCGATCCTCCTTGACTCCACCACATTGAAACTTTAGTTGTAATTCCTTAAACTAATTCTGAAAACAAAAAAACGATGTTGGAAGTTTCTTTGAAACTAGTAATCCAGAAGCTAAACGAACCTTTAGATCCAACGCCATAAATTTAAATAATTTTATGAAAAAAAAAGAAACATTAGAGATATATAGTAATGGTCGAAGAGATC
>JAQWOT010000172.1 GCA_029245725.1 SAR324 cluster bacterium
GATCGAATCACTCAATAGTCGACTCAGGCATTACCTGGCCCGATTGCACCGTAGAACGCTTTGCTACAGTAAATCCAAAAGGATGTTAGAAATTTCTTTGAAACTACTCATCCATAAACTTAACAATGCTTAGGCGCCAATGCCAAATTAAAAGCTCACTAGACCATAAATCAATACAACACTTGCCAACACTACTGGGGCAAAAAAAACCCAGTTACTAGCTTTTCTCAGTTTGATTTCCTCTGTCTGGTTCCAGTCTGTTCTGAGCACGCTCCGCTCTTTCAACTTTAGTCTGTGGGCTTCTTGAGTCCTTTGTTCATTTTCTCGCTTCCAGGTTTCTCTCAACGAGCGTATTGATTGTTCACTTTCCCGTATCTTCTCTTCTAGTTGTTTAAGTCTATACTCCACATAAACTTCTTGGGCTTTACTCGGATCGCCTTCTGCAATTTCAAGAGCCTTTTGCCTTAAGTCCTGAATGTAATGATCATTGCCAAGTTCTTCAGCTATGATGGAGTAGATTTGCTCTCGACTAACAGTTTCCAATTAACCTCCAATGGTATCTTCGTTTGCATCCTGCACCGAAAGAAATTCGGATAATCTCGAAATCTTAATTTGCGATATCCTACCAACCTGGGATCATATTTCCACCTTTAATTTATAATATTCTCAACTCTTCAGGGGGTGACAATCAATTTGTTGTGGTATCTCAGGTCAATTCGTTGGGGAAGTTTGTGTTTTTCCTGAATGGGACCATAAACTTTCTCAAAAATTTCAACCCTTTCTACAAAGAAATTACTACCAAAATAGATGATCGTTGGTTCATTAAACAACTTAACCTTGACGTTGAGTGGTTCTTCGACATCGATATATTGAATATTTCGTCTGAATGCTTCGTTTAATCGTAATGAATCCTGAAATCTCAAAGCCTGGCCCAACCTAAAGGAATCTGTGAAATCAGATAGATCCTGTCGATCAAAACCTCTAAGAACTGGAGGATTGATGATTCCATCACTCTTGACTTCCATCAGTAGATTTCTATTTTCATCGATCAGAAAAAGATTACCGTGATGTTCGATAGTTGCTTTAGTACCGAATTCTTCAATAAAGAAATGGAGTTGGTCAGGAAAGTAGCGCCTTACGTGAGATGTTTTCACAATTGTGTTCATGTTTGCTTTTGCAGCCAGTTCATAGGGATCAAGTGTCGACAAGTTATTTGATGAGGGCAACTCGACCGCACTTAAAATATCATCTTCACTCAACAGTTGGATCCCTTCAACACTAAGCTGCTGTAGTTGCTGTTGAAATAAGTTAGGAGCCAATTGAAAAGTACCCCAAGCTAGCCAAGAAACAGCTAATAACAAAGCCATCGATGGGATCATTCTCAACATTGTCAAGGACAACGCGCCCAGAATTTTAAGTGAATCTGAGAAGGAAACAGAATTTACAGAGGTAGTTTTCTTTTGCCGCTTCATCCTAGAGGGAATCTGCTCAGGCATAACCATGATTCGACGCCCGTCACTTTTTTTGATCGTAACAGGGGTAATCTTTCGGCTAGGTTTTTGAGGGTTTCGCCTTGTTGGGCGTTTTTTTAGATCTTGCATAGCCTTGGCTTCCATTCCCCGACAATCCACTAGAGTCATTCTAGTGGAACAATTCCAAAATTCTCTCTAAGCAAGAGTATGAACTTCGGTTCTCAATTCAATCTTATGATCAATCCAAATTCTATCTTTGACAAATCCAATTAGTTTCAAAGCATCATCTGATGTGGCCCCACCAAGATTGACCATGAAATTGCTGTGCTTTTGGCTGATTTGCATACCACCAAAGATCTTTCCCTTCAATCCAGAAGCTTCAATAAGTTCAGCTGCAATCTCATTTGGTGGATTTCTAAAAACTGAACCACAGTTTGGTTGTTTTTGAGGCTGTCTCTCAATTCTGAAGGCGTGAAATTTAGCCATTTTTTGACGAACTTCTTCAGGATTTTTTGGGACTAAGGAAAATCTTGCCATCAAAACCACTTTTTTTTCACTCGAATCAAAAGGTGATGATCTGTATGTAAAGTTCAGTTCGTCTCGATTTGATCTTCGCCAATTCCCTTTCTCATCAAGCCAATCAACAGTTTTCAGAAAGTCACTGGTCTCAGATCCATGTGCACCTGCGTTCATACAAACAGCCCCACCTATGGTGCCTGGAATTCCAATCAAAAATTCAAGACCTGACCAGCCTTTATGACTTAATTTTTGGGCAGCCGTAGCATCAGCCATTCCCGCTCCAAAAGTTGCAGATGAATCCTGATCTACCATTTCCAATCTTCTAAAATTTTTTCCCAACCTGATTAGAACACCTGGCCAAAATTCAGGCATCAGCAGATTCGACCCCTTACCAATCACTCGCCAGGGCACACCATTAAGAAGGCAGTTCAGTGTTGTCGAGCAGATATCTGCTTCACATTCTGCATTCAATAAAGCCAGTGCTATCCCACCTAATTTCCAGGTATTCAATCGACTCAACTCTGGATACTCTAGAAGTGTAGATTGCTTAAGGGCAGCTCTTAAATGTTCTAAGAAAAGCCGATCACTCTTCATCCCAAGTTTCTAAGGGAGGTCCTGGTTGAAGCTCATCAAGTTTATAGTAGGTTCTAATATCTGGATGAAAAATATGAGCAATCACGTCCCCATAATCCAGCAAGATCCAAGTCCCCTCCATTTCACCTTCAATTCCAAGAGGCCTGATTTTAGTGAGTTTAAGCTTTTCCTGAATCTTTTCTGCAATACCTCGACAATGAGGCTGAGAGCGTCCTTCACATATCATCACGTAATCAGCTAAGCTTGATTTTTCACGTAAATCATAGAGAGCTATTCGACTAGCTTTCCCATCTTTTGCTCCCACCACAACTAAATCTGCCTGAACTTTTGACTGCAAGTTCTCCTTTAAGTTATGAAACAGTGTCTAATATACGACCCTGCCAAGTTTCGCGTGTTGCTAATAAGTTTTCAATATATTGAGCAGGCCGCATTTTTTCTTTTGTCCATTGAGGAGCAATTAATTCATCCCAGCGAGGTGCAACAGCTGTAAGTCGATGAATTGATATCCTTTGATCAAGGTTTTCCAAGAACAGAACAACTCGCTCTGCATAGTCTCGTAAATCAATTGGATAAAATTTTCCTGAACTATACTCTTCAGCCAAGGGGGTATTCTTGAGAACATGCAAATTATGCAACTTTACCCCATCGACAGATAGTTCGTTCAGTAAATTTGCAGCTTCAATCAGTTGTTGATTTGATTCACCCGGAATTCCAAAGATAAGGTGCGCACAGATATTTAAATTTGGAATTTTTCTTAGTTGCTTGATTGCCCGGATAGCCGCTTCCCTATCATGTCCTCTTTGCAAAAAAATCAACTGCTGGTCATCAAATGTTTGAATACCTAATTCAATTGACAAGTAAGTTTGCGCAGCAAGTTCTTCAAAAAAGTTTAAGGCTCCTTTTGGCAAGCAATCAGGACGGGTACCAATAACGATACCTACGATGTCTTCTTGTTGACGAGCCTCTTCACAATGTTTCTTTAGCTCTGAAAGTCTTCCGAATGTATTTGTATAGCTTTGAAAGTAGAGCAGGAATTTATTTGCCTTATATCGCTTCCTAATTCGCTCTCTGTGGTATTTCAGCTGATCCAACATCGGCCAATCAGCTTGCACAAAGGCAGGTGCAGAACCCCACTCATCACAAAATATACAGGTTTTCATTCCAGCTAAGCCTTCTCTATTTGGGCAAGTCTTAGCAACAGAAACACTTACTTTTTGTACTCGAAATCCAAATTTTTCACGGTAGTATTGACTAATCGGCAGGTATCTTTTTTGGTGATCAAATTTTGGAAGAAAGTTCATTTTACAAACTATATTCTGGAAGAAATTCAACACAAGCGCCTATTTCTTCAATCACCTGGGACTCTTCAATTTGTTTATCTTGATAACGAGTTCCTTTCACAACAATTTGTGGTTTCAGACACCGAAAAACTTCACAACAGTTATCGTCTTCGAAAATCAGGACTCTATCCACACTTTGTAGGGATGCCAGCAATCTGGCGCGTTCCATTTCATCAAGTAAAGGTGGTCCTCCTTTTTTTCGCTGAATTGAAGCATCGCTATTGATAGCAACTACAGTAAAACCTTTGAACTTTCGAAGTTGCCCTAGGAATTTCAGATGAGTTGAGGAAAGCTTATCAAAGTAGCCATTTGTGATCACCAAAGGAGATTCATCTTTTAGTGCTAATTCTTTTTGAAGCCTTTTTAATGAGACAATTTTTGTAGATGTATGGCCATACACAAATCTCTTACGAATTTCTTCTCTTTCAAAAGAAACGACCCCAACATGCTGAATTGCCATTGCTGCCCCAAGTTGAGCCCAATGGGCAGCTATAGAAGGAGTAACTTTACTGGAAATGAGCATTGCTAAGATACTAATCACCATGTCACCGGCACCCACGACATCAAAAACCTCAAGGGCTTCTGTGCCAAAAAAGATGAATTCTTCACAGGACTGAAAAAGTAAAAGTCCATCTTTATCCAAGCTAAGTGTGATGATAGCACCGTTAAGCTTTTGTTGAAGAATTCCAGCAGCTTTTAATGCACTTTCTTGGTCCTTAATACTAATACCTGTAGCAGCACTGGCCTCTTTTCGATTTGGTTTAATCCAACTACATCCCTCATAAATCTCATAGTCTCCCAGATTTCTTGGGTCTACAAGCACTGGAATATCTATTAAATTTGCAGTATGGATTGTTGATTTGATGAGCGAAGGATGAAGTGTACCCTTGTTATAATCGGATATCACCAAGGCTTGTTGGCTAGGTAAAATAGAATCTAGCCATCTTAGTAAGTTAGAGTAGTTGAGATATTGATAACTTGCCGGAGGGTCATGATCGAGGCGCAGTAGGTGGTTATGCCCTGCAATCATCCGATGCTTCAAGACAGTGGGGTAATCACGTTCTTGCTGAACCCCACTATTGTCAAATCCTTCCTTCGATAAAATTTCAAGAATCTGATTCCCAATGGAATCTTTACCAATCAAACCTGAGACTGTCACATTGCAGCCCAGTGTCTTCAGGTTCATCACAACGTTCCCAGCACCCCCTAGGCGCTCCTCCTCACGGGCTAGCCTCAATACAGGAATTGGAGCCTCTGGTGAAATTCGATCTACTGTTCCCCAAGAGTAACGGTCGAGCATCAAATCGCCAAGAACCAGTATCTTTGGCGAGGTGACTTCATCCCAGGCTGAAAGGCACGACTGCTGGTCAGGATTGAGCATCAAGATTACCGATCAAGATACTTTTCTAAGGCTTTTTTAAAGTCTTGGAGGGGTCTTGCGCCTGACAGCAATTCACCACGAACTCGGCCATACTTTGGATCAAATGTACCAATTAGGAAACCAGGAGTTCCCGTCACTCCAGCCTCTTGACCAGCTTTCATATCCTCCAAAACTCGTGAACGATATTTTTCTTCTGCGATACATTTTTCATATTGATCAAAATTCTCCACTCCAATCTCGTCAGCATAGCCAATAAGGTCTTCTACAAACTGGTTTTTCTGATTCTTAAACAATAAAGCATGGAGTGTTTCAAATTTTCCTTGATCTCTAGCACACTCAACAGCAATTGCAGCCTCATCTGCTTCTTTATGAAATGGCAAAGGGAAATGACGGTATCCAAAAGCCACCCGGTCTCCATACTCTTTAATCAACTGTGTCAAAGTTGGCTGCACTCTAGCGCAGAAGGGACATTGGTAGTCTGAGTACTCAAGTAGAATTACCTTTGCTTCCTTGTTCCCTCGTACGTAACCCTGCCCAACGTTTGTCTCCAACAGAAACTCAGATGGTGCTTGCAAATAAGACTTTACCAGTCCCTTGGATAATGCTTCATTGTACTGACGATAAACACTTTCCTGCTGTAACTGGTTTGCCAAATAATCACGAATTTGTGGTCTGAGATCATCTATGCTTCCACGATTTTCTAAACTGTTCTGTTTGTAAAACAGAGTTACCATGTCATCACTGATGGTAAATTGAGGATTAGGATCAATTTCAGAATCAGATTTCGCTAATTCATTTAAAACGAGATTTGGAAGGAGTCTAGCCAACTGGTCATAGAGTGCTTGCGCGGCATCTTGTGCAGCTTTATCTCGAAGATCTTCAAATCGAATTATTTTTCCATTGATTTCAGCAATAATCGGGTTTGCTTGAAAATAATCCTGTTCGGGTGCTTTTTTCTCATTTGCTACTAAATTTGACTTTAGGATCATTAGAAAAAGAGAAAAAGCCGTAAGATATTTAGTGAAATTAATGATAAGCATTTGTTTATTTCAATTTAGTTTACACACTCACTGGTTGAAGGCTGATCTGAATTATCAGCTATCGCCATGTTTATAAGTGCGATGAGCGTATCCCATCTATGTGGAAGATTCTTAGCTTCCAATAGAGCTTGTTTTTCCATACTAGTAAAATCTAAATTCATGCAGAGAATATTTACCAAATAGTGAATTGGTATTGTTCTAAGTTTATCCCATTCAATTTGGATATTTTTCTTCTCTGCATAATTACGAAACCCCTCATAAAGCAATTCAGGATTGTCCAGATCCTGATTACCTTCCTCCAAATCATCTATAAAGTTTGAATAATTAGAAACCACTTGCCGATACTGAGTAGTGACGTCCAACTCTTTTTCAATTTGAAATCTTATTACACCGTTCAAACGAATCAAATAATTTTCATTCGGAAGTTGTTGACATTGTTCAATCTTACCTAAACAACCAATTTCGTAGGTGTTGTCCTGCTCCTGCTCAATCGGTTGTACCATTCCAATGACTTGATCATGCTCCATAGCAAATTCAATCATTTCCCGATACCGAGGCTCAAATATATGTAGTGGTAGGATCGTGTTTGGTAAAAGGATCGTACCGGACAGTGGGAAGATTGGTATGATTTCGGGGAATTCACTCATAGCATTGAATCTTTAAATTCGAATATCGTAACGAAAATCAATTAGGCTTTTCTAAAATTTGTTTGCTCCGCTCAAGATAATTTCTTGATTGCTGAATATCCTTAACGATTTGTGCTTTGAGTTCATCAGGACCTGAGAATTTAACAACTTGTCTCAAAAAAGCTAAAGGTTGAACTTCAATAATCTCTCCATACAAATCAATCTTTTCATCAAGCAAGTGGGTTTCCAACAAAGTTTGATCTTTGTGAAATGTAGGTCTTGTACCAAAATTGGTCACCCCCAAAAACCGTCTTCCCTGCCAACAGACTCTGCTTACGTAAACACCCTTGTTGAGAGCCAGATTCACATTCGGGCTAATATTCGCAGTGGGGAAGCCTAAAATCCTGCCTCTTTGATCTCCAATTTCCACTGATCCACGTATCCCATAAGATCTTCCAAGATACATTGGAAGTTGCTCAAATTGATTTTTCCTGATCATTTGCCTAACAAGCGTAGAACTGACAGTTTTTCCACCTAATTGTAATGGTGGCACCTCTTGAACTAGAAAACCAAGTTGTTTTCCTAAGGTTTCCAAAGTTTTAAAGTCACCGGCACGTTGACAACCGAATCTAAAATCATAACCCACTACAACTTGACTGAGATTGTAGGGCTCTACCAGAAAGCGTCTCACAAAACCCTCTGGAGAAAGCTCAGAAAGTTCTTTAGTGAACGGTAGCGTTTTTATCTCATCAAGACCAGCCTGATTTAATAGTTGTTCTTGATGAAAACGAGAATTGATTCTTTCAACTGGCCGATTACCAAGTACTTCTTGAGGATGAGGATCAAAAGTGACCAAGGCAGATTTGCCGGCGAATGAATGAGAAGCCTGTAGTGTAGTTTCAATAAGAGCTCGATGCCCTAAATGAAGGCCATCAAAATTTCCTATCGTGATTGCAAATTCAACTTTTGACATACTATTCGACAATACTTAATTTCACTGAAGATAAAATTTGAGTGAATATGTGAATCAAGGGCAGGCTCTTCTTTTTCTGGCAAAACAATTCCAAATATCAAGTCACCTAGGTAATCGTGAGTACCGAATTTTTAATATTTTCCCTGATCTTTCTAGGAATTCTGCATGAAAGTTTGATTTATTGGTTACAGTATAAATTCATCTTCTACACTAGGTTATTCGGGTCCAAAGCTTTTATAATTCACAGCATTCAACTAGGGTCCAGCTGGCTACTTATCGGAACTATAATTTCAATAATTCTTTTAAAACTTATTGGAGTCTATAAATATCATCACACAACAAGTTGTTCCATTATTGGATTTTTTTAGTGGTGCTCGGCCTAGCACTAATGTGGCGTGGTTTTAAAAGACTTGGCTGGGCAAGAATGATGAAGATCAGGCTATTTATCCAACCTGAAGCGACTTGGCTCCATACAGGCATTTTCAAATTTTGTAGAGATCCAATGTATAGAGGTTCTCAACTGTCAATGTTTGGCATGAGCCTTCTATTGGACTCCTGGATCATTCTATTGTATGTTGCAGAAATGATTTTGCTTCAGCAATTTTTAATTTTGCTGGAAAGAGAATCTGTTCCAACTACTTTGGTCGACTATTTGACTTTGAATTCAATCAATCCCAAAAGCTAGAGGTAGATGCACGAG
>JAQWOT010000173.1 GCA_029245725.1 SAR324 cluster bacterium
GGCTTCTTTGGTGGCAGGATTTTCCTCAAGATTCTTCTGGGAAATCATCATGGAGATCTTTGTTCGTCTTCTGAGAAAATCTTCCAAGTGAACAACCATTTCATGATCTCTGGCGTGGACTGCTTCGACCTTTAAGCACTCAGAGTCTGGAATCAGTTCTTCTTTCAATTCAGGATTCACTTCTATCTGGTTCAACAAATCGAACGCTTTACTTCCATAGCGCCGCCAAAGCCGGGTTGAGCTTGATTCACTAGCATTTTGAGGAGTGGAATCATCCAGACTAATTTCAGCTGCTCTTTGTAGGAACCGATCATGTTCATTCTTTGAAGGTTCACCGTACCAAACTGAAGTATGTTCGTGAATATCTACATCACATTCTCGCACGAATTCGACAACCTCCTCACCAATATTCAGGCAATCTGTTAGCTTCCCGCCGAAGATACTGATAGTTTTTTGACTGGTGTCAACGTCTATTTCGTGTTTCCGCGACATCTTCACCCAGTCAGTAATAATTTTATCTTGTTGACGCTCAACAACGAGGGGGCGAACCCCACAGCGCTCTGCAATGATGTCGGACTCTTTCAAAGAGTCCTCCAATTCAACGCGTTTATTGATGTTGTTCAGAACAAAAGATCTGTCTTCTGGTGTGACGTGTGTCTCAGGGTGGGTAACTTGAGTGTCAGTAGTACCAATGACAGTTTTATTCCCCATCGGGATAGCAAAGAAAAGTCTTCCATCGTCAGCAAAGAACGTCAACACACGCTCATGGGGAGTTAATCTTTTAACAATTAGGTGGATTCCCTTTGAAAAGACATGCTGATGCTTGGTGTTTTGGGCCAGGGCTCTATTCTGAAAGTCGACAAAAGGACCACAAGCATTTATCAATACTTTGGCTTTTATTTCATGATGATCACCGCTGATTTGGTCCCGAACTTTGACTTTCCAAAAACCTGATTCTGAATCTCGTTCACCTCCCAAAGATTCAACATAATTTAGGGCAATGCCATCTCTGTCCATGGCACCACGGATAAATTGGAATACGAAGCGAGCATCATTTTCAGGTAAGTAGGCATCAGAGTACTCAATGCCACCAATGCTTTTATCAGTGTTCACAACAGGTTCATCATCACGAATCTTGCCGGTGGTCAAGAGTCGGGGGGGACGTGTAAAGCAATTTCCAATGAGCCAGTAAAGAAAGGCGCCCATGTAAAGCATAATTGCAGGAAATCGGAACCCTCTGTCTAGGTTGGTAAAGAAACGGAGCTCTCGTACGTTAGTGGGATAGGCCCTCATCAACTGGTTACGCGACATGCAAAGCTTTCGAACTAGTCCAAGCTCGTAGCTCTCCATATATTTGATTCCACCCCACACTAGGTTGGAAGAGTGCATGCTTGTCTCACTGGCAAAGTCCTTTCGGTCGATCAGACCAACTTTGAGGCCTTGTCTTGCAAGTGCTGCAAAGGAGACTGCTCCGTTGATCCCTCCCCCTATAACAAGTACATCAAGTGGTTCTTCAGTAATCTTCTTTAATTGTGCATTGCGCTGCATATCCCGTCCTCAAAAAATGGCCTCTTTAGTAGAGAATTGACTTTAAGATGCAATTTTAGATTACTTTTGTCAAATAATTTTTCTATTGATGAAAAACTGACAACTGAAAATTAAGAAACTGTTTTGACAACCAACTTGGTTACCAGATATTTTTCAAAATGGTTTTTCACACTATGGAGATGTTAGTAGAGGAAAATTAGAGATGTGAGCCTTGATTCGATGTGGATTTCGATTAGGTGGAGATTCGAGAGACA
>JAQWOT010000174.1 GCA_029245725.1 SAR324 cluster bacterium
TCTTCTCATTTGTCAGAAGGAGTTGCAGATGCAGGCGTTGAAGAAACTTTAATGACAGGCCCTCAATTTGTTCTATAGAGTCACGGATGTAGGCATTGAAAAGGTTGTAGGTGACTACCGCTGGAATAGCCGCAAAGAGCCCTGCACCAGTTGCTACAAGGGCTTCTGAGATTCCTGGCCCTACAACCATCAATTCTACAGATTGAAGTTGTGAAATCCCCTGGAAGGTATCAATCACTCCTAGAACAGTCCCTAACAAACCGACAAAAGGAGCCGTCACAGATATTGTGGCCAGTATTGATTGACCCGTGCGCAATTTAAGTTCTTCATGAACAAGAATTGCCTCAAATGATCTGTCTAACAACTCAATCAATTCAGAACAATAATCATTTTTTGACTGAGTAAGCGGTTTCAGTTGATCGATTTCTTGACTTGCATCGATAATAAATCTTTGAACAGGCCCTTCGGAACATTGTTTAGTTTGTTCAATGAATTGAACAAGATTGCTCTCTTCTTCAAAAATACGCAGAACATCTTTGTTGGAAGATCGGTATTTTTTCCAAACTAGAATTTTACTGATAAGAATCGTCCAAACTGAAACAGAACAGATCAGCAGCAGCAGCAGGATGCTAATGGCAAGCGTTCCTGACTGCTGCAGCGATTGGAGCAGAGGGGACATTTATATCAAGGGCGAAGTAGGAAGGTAAACTGTACTCGACGGTTCTGACTCCAGGCTTGTTCATTGGATTGGGGTACTGCAGGGAACTCCTCACCAAAACTGACCGTTTGGAGTGTTGCTGGATCAGCAACATAAGATTTCAGCAGATCTTTTACAGAATTTGCTCGCTGATGTCCGAGAACCAGATTGTACTCCTCGTTCCCCCTCTCATCTGCATGCCCCTCAACCTGAAGAATCATATCCCCTCTTCTCTCGAGTTCACGGAGTAGATTGCGGGAAATTTGGAGAAGTCGGTCTTTAAATTCGTTGCGAATTGCACTTTTATCGTAATCAAAAAAAATTCTTGGCATCAGCAAATCTGCTCGCTCATCACGGATAGGAGGAATTCCTAGGTTTTGGTATTCTGCTAATTGTGTATGAATAGCATCTAATAAGCGGCGTCTCTCATCATCACTCATGGAAGTGATCAAAGCAGTGTTTTGACCTGGAGCGGCAAAGCTACCATCTGGATTCAAAAGAGCCCCGCTCAAAAGACTGTCAGAGTTATCTGTCTCTGCCATCTCTTTTTGCTTAGCTTCCAGCCTCTTCATTAGTGCTTCTCGCTCCAACTGCCTTTGCCGATAGGTTTCATCAGGATCACCGTTATCTGTAGTTCCAGCTACCTGTTCCAATGCAGAAACAGGTTCCTTTGCAATTTCACTCAGATTGCTTTGGTCACTGTTGGCGCTGAGTTGATTGGTCTCAACACTTTCTGGAGGCTGGGGAGGGAAGAGATAATCCGTACAACCAGACAAGGCCACCAGAAAACTGCCCAAGACCAATGACTTTTTTCCTCTGGTAATATTTCGCATGCGCGTTCAGTTGGATCAATTGTTTGTCAAGAACTCACCAGTTGTGAGCTAATTCAAATCTATGCACATCATGCAGGACCTGAACCCAAATATAAATCTACATTTTTGCAGTATAGGCATAATTTTGTGTGGTTAAAGATTTGAGTGCTAATTTTAACTGTGAAATTAGAATTTATCTCTGCAAAATATCAGAATTTTTAGATCAAGGAAATGGTGAAAGGATACGAAATGGATCTTTGAAATTTCATAAACCTTGCACCCGAAAATTAGTTAATTTCTAAATCTCCAATCATTGAGAATAGTCTAGGATCAAACATGCTTTCAGATGAAGAAAGACAGGAATTAAGAGAACTTCCAGAAGTCAGAGAGACTCACAAACTTTTTGACAAGATGAGGATCGACCTGGAAAAACTTCATAGTCAACTGAGCGCATACAAAAAATCTGTCCCCTCAAACCAATTTCTTCGTCAGGTTGTGCAACGCAAGAGAGAACCTGCAGATCCGAATAACGTTAAAAAGCTCGAAATCACAGGTGCAAGACTAGCAGCAGCAAGCACTATTCAAAGCATTAAGAAATATAGTGACACTTTGGAGGCTGATCCAGCTAACTCAAGGGTACGCGTTGAGATGGTCTCAGATTTTTTGAGGAAAGGTGCTCACGAAGGCGTTTTACAGTATCGTGACGCTTTCATGCACTCGATGCTGGAGGCGGATGATCTGATCTTAAACACTGAAAAACTTCGCCTAGCCATGAAGGCACAGAAGATATATCTGGGTCATCTTCTATTGTTTTTACAGGACGATCTTCATGTCCAAAAGCAAGATAAAGAATCAAAAGCGGATTTCATGGTTCTGGCTAATCACATCAAGTACTTGAAAGAGGTCATTAAGATATTGCCATATCATAACTTCGATGCCAAAGAGTCCGTCGAAATGGATAAAAAGAAATTATTGAAACTGAATCGAGCACAACACGAGGAAATCTTATCACCAATTCTTGAGGGTATTTCTGCCTTACCAATGGCTTCCAAAAACAAAGTTATTCTGATGGAAGTCTTGGAGGACACAAAAAAGTCGATTCCGCTTTCTGGTTATTATTTGAGTCGGTTTTATCGTAGAACTGCTCAAATAAACCTGATTGCAACTATGACAGGCGATAGGGAGCAAGCAAAAACCACTGTTGAGAATTTATCGAAATCCATGAAAGCAATCATGGAGACTCTTCCTATGATGAAGAAAGCAACTAGAAAAGATTTGAGCCCGACGGTAAGAGAGTTTGCTCTAATTTGCTTGATGGTCTACCAATATCTTCCTAAATTAGGGGGAACAATGAATTCTGAGCACTTTAAAAGAATGGAGCATGCTGAGAAATTGTTGACCAAAATTCATGACGAAAGAGGTGTCAGTACTCTCCAACAGCAACTTCACAACGCAATTGAGTACATAAAGACCAAACCGAAACAAGCACCCGATCGAGGTAGAAAATCTCGAGAAGAGAAAGAGGCTGCAGATGCGACACCTACATTTTTTAAAAGCGATGTGCCTGAGGAGAGGGATCTCAGGTCAAACAAAGACGAAAAAGAAGCACCAGCGAATATTTTTTCGAGAAACCTTCCCAAAGATAAAGAGTTTTAATTAAATTCTCTGGCGTGGGAGCAATTGCGTAGTTTGGACAAAGGAAGTATTTTCTGGGATTTGGAGCTCTAATGATG
>JAQWOT010000175.1 GCA_029245725.1 SAR324 cluster bacterium
TTCTATCGGTCACCCAAAAACCAATTTGTCGTTGGGGATCCTACCAAAAAAAAGTCTGGAATGAGTCTCTGAAGAAGGCAGGAATTGAGGACGCTGTTTTTCATGATATGAGACATGACTTCGTCACCAAGGCGATGCGCAGGGGGAATCCAGCATATTTGGTGATGAAGCAAGTAGGACATAAGTCTGATGCGATGCTGCGAAGGTATCAACTCATTGACGAGCGTGATTTGTTCGAATTTAGGTTCTCATCAGAGTCCCAAAAACTCAGTGGAACAAGTTGATTTTTACGTGGGCGTATACGTGGGCAACAGCCGATTTAGAGTGGGTAAATCGAGGTAAGAAACAGTAAGGGAGAAAGAGAAGCAACTCACCTTTAGGCTAGATAAATTCAAGGCTTGAGGGTAGTAGAAGTAAGTTGAAGGAATTACAATTAAAGTTGCAATGTGGTGGAGGCAAGGAGGATCGAACTCCTGACCTCAACGCTGCCAGCGTTGCGCTCTCCCAGCTGAGCTATGCCCCCACGTAGAGCTTGATTGGAACCTGATGAGCAGGTCTTTTTTTGGAAGTGGCGTCCCCAAGGGGATTCGAACCCCTGTTACCGCCGTGAAAGGGCGATGTCCTAGGCCTCTAGACGATGGGGACTTGCTGAAAGTTCAGCGAAAGCTAATAAATATAAATTCCTCCCCAAAAGCTGTCAACTCTCTTTTTGTGAAGCTGCGTACTTTTTCTTTAAAAAGGACTCACACTCCTTGAAAAAACCCACAATTTCTTCAGCCAAAACTGGAGAAATTCCGGACACTTGCCGCAACTCTTCAACACTCGCCTCTCGCACACGTTTCAAGCTACCAAAGTGTTTGAGCAGGGCTCGCTTGCGTCGATTTCCCACTCCAGGGATTTCATCTAGCAGAGATTTTAGATTATCTTGCCGCTTGAGCTTGCGTTGAAACTCAATGGCAAAGCGGTGCGCTTCATCGCGAATGTTCTGCAGGAAATAGAGTACCGAAGAGTGACGCTGCAGGCGAATTTCATTCTTTTGATTGGGTTTGACAACATATTCGTAGTCTTCATCATTGCCTCGAGTCACCCCACGACTACGCTCTGAGCGCCCCTTTGCCAAACCAATAATGTCCTGCTGATGCCAGTCGATTCCTAATTTTTCCATAACAGCTAGAGCCGTGTTAAGTTGTCCCTTCCCACCGTCAATGATGATCAGATCGGGCAGAGGTTGTTGACCACTCAAAGCACGCTGGTAGCGACGGGTTAGCACCTCTTCCATACTTGCAAAATCATCCGGGCTATGAATCGTCCGTAGCTTGTACTTGCGGTAGTTCTCTTTGGCAGGCTTGTTTCCTTCCCAGCAAACCATCGAAGCAACGGTCATTTCACCGCTGAAGTGTGAAATATCAAAACACTCCACCCGATCTGGAAGTTTTTTTAGATGAAGAAAATTCTGAACTTGCCGGAGGATCTCACTGTCTTTAACGACCCGCCTTCTTTGTTCCTCCAGATTCGCCCGAGCATTTTGAAAAGCCAGGCTTACCAATTCTTTTTTATGACCACGCTTGGGAACCGTTAATTGCACCCTGTGACCAGCTTGCTCAGACAAAGCATCTCCCAATATTTCTTCTTCGGGATACTCAAAGGGCAGCAATATCTGGCGAGGAATACCTGTCATTTCACTGGTGTAGAGCCGATTGATGGCCTGTCCCAGTAAATTTGCATCCGAGGCTTGTTCACTCGTATCAAAGAAGAAAAAGTCTGAGCCTAACAAGCGTCCATTGCGAATGAAGAGTACCTGAACACCAGCAGTTCCAGCTTCTCGGTAGAGATTGAAGACATCTCGATCCTCTCCATCTGGTGACATTACCGTCTGTCGAGTGAAGATGCGTTGCAATGATTGAATTTGGTCACGTAGTTGAGCGGCTTGTTCAAATTCCAGCGTTTCTGAAGCAATCTGCATTCGCCGTTCAAGATCCTGCAATAATTCCTGATCACGACCCTTCAGGAACAGTCGTACCTGGCGCACCAATTTTCCATACTCATCAACAGCCACATTTCCACGGCAGGGAGCTAGACAACGTTTCAGTTGGAAGTTGAGACAGGGACGAAAGACCTTGCTTCCATCCAGTTCCATTTTGCTTGTTCTCAACGGGAAATAACGTAGTGCTACTCGCATCATGTGACGGGCATCCTGGGCTGAAGGATACGGTCCAAAGTATTCTGCTTTACGCTCATGACGCTCCCTCACAAGGCTCAGGCGGGGATAGTGTTCCTGGACGCTTAGCTTGAGGTAGGGGTAAGATTTGTCATCCTTGAGGGCCACGTTATAGCGTGGCTTGTGAAGTTTGATCAGTTGTTCTTCAAGCAGAAGGGCTTCTGCTTCGGTGTCCGTTAGAATCCAAGTCACATCAGCAACCAACGAAACCATGATCTGAATTCGCAGGTTATGTGCAGAAGATTTTTGAAAGTAGGAGCGAATCCGATTTCGTAAAACCTTAGCTTTACCGATGTAGAGCAAATCACTGGATGCATTGCGAAACTGATAGACTCCTGGCGCTTCGGGAAGATGTTTCAGTTTCTGCCAAACCGGAGCTTCTTCTGGAGCACGTTTCATCGAAGCAGGGCGCATTGCGATAATCCTCTAGTGATCTTCATTTTCTACTGAGTCTCTTCTTGAGCTTGCTGACTGGATGACATAGCGTAGCGAATTCTTACGCTTTGCCAACCTTCTTTAAAATCCTGATGCTACCCAAACAACTCGAGGAACATGAACTTCAGGCCCTGCTTGTGCTGGATTATCATGAACCAAGATCTGTGCTGGGGTTTCATAGTGAGATCACAGAAACAGGGGTAACTTGGCTGATCCGTGTCTGGGAGCCTGATGCTGTTTCCTGTCTACTGAGATGGCCAGAAGAATTTGGATTGCCTGATCTCAAGTTGGAGCAGGAACACCCTGCGGGCTTATTTGTAGGCACTTGTGAAGGGAAGAATGCTAGCGTCCCATATACGCTCGATTTCAAGTATGCCAATGGTCAAGAGCACAGTCGACTAGATCCTTATTATTTTCAGCTTTCAATCAGTAGTTACGATCAATATCTGTTTGGGCAGGGTAAGCATCGCTTTCTCCATGAAAAACTTGGAGCGCACGTTGAGCAACGTGAAGGGATTGCAGGGGTACGTTTTGCAGTGTGGGCACCGAACGCTAGACGAGTCAGTGTGGTTGGAGACTTCAATGGTTGGGATGGAAGAAGGCACCTGCTCCACGTGTTAGGCAGTTCTGGTATCTGGGAACTCTTTGTGCCTGGAGCTCATTCTGGGCAGTGTTACAAGTTTGAACTTCTCAGTCAGGCACATCAGTTACTGCTAAAGAGTGATCCTTTCGCCTTTGCCACTGAGGTTCGGCCATCAACCGCATCACGAATTCAAGAGTTTTCTGGATTTACTTGGGAAGATGAAGCCTGGCTCGAAAAACGTGAGCAAACAAACTGGTTCTCTCAACCTCTAAACATCTACGAAGTACACCTTGGTTCCTGGAAGTGCATACCCGAAGAGGAAAATCGGTTCCTGAACTATCGGGAATTAGCAGAAGACCTGATTCCTTACGCCAAGCGAATGGGCTATACTCACTTGGAGTTGTTGCCAATAGCAGAACACCCCTTTGATGGCTCATGGGGCTACCAGGTGACTGGATACTTTGCGCCAACATCCCGCTTTGGTCATCCAGAAGATCTGATGTATTTCGTCAATCGATGTCACAAAGAAGGATTGGGTGTGATTATCGATTGGGTGCCTGGGCATTTTCCCAAGGATGCCCATGGACTAGCCCAATTTGACGGAACAATGCTCTATGAACACGAGGATCCAAGAAAGGGAGAGCACAAGGAATGGGGCACGTTGATCTTCAACTATGGCTGTCACGAAGTACGCAATTTTCTGATCAGTAATGCCCTATTTTGGTTTGAAAAATACCATATCGACGGGATTCGTGTCGATGCTGTTGCTTCGATGCTGTATCTTGATTATGATCGACCCCATGAAGAATGGATTCCCAATTCGAGTGGAGGCCGTGAAAATTTGGAGGCTATTGATTTTTTTCAGGAGTTGCACAAAACACTCTTCCACTACTTCCCTAATGTTCTTTCCATCGCTGAAGAGTCAACCTCATGGAATGGGGTTACCCGTCCACCTTACCACGGCGGATTGGGTTTCAACTTCAAATGGAACATGGGCTGGATGAATGATTCACTTCGCTACATGGAGTTGAATCCAGCACATCGCCCGTATCATCATCACTGGCTCAGCTTTTCGCTGGTTTACGCTTTTTCCGAAAACTTTGTACAGGCGATTTCTCATGATGAAGTCGTTCATGGCAAAGGTTCATTACTGAACAAAATGCCCGGTGATGAATGGCAGAAGCGTGCTCATCTCCGCCTGTATCTCTGTTATCAGTTTGGACATCCCGGAAAAAAACTACTCTTTATGGGCAGTGAGTTCGGACAATGGAGGGAATGGTCAGAAGCACAGAGTCTGGACTGGCACCTGCTTGAAAACCTTGTTCACCAACAATTGCAGAACTTCTCTTGCAGGCTCAATTGGTTTTACAGAGAACACCCTGCACTTTACAGCAATGATCGAGATTGGCATGGTTTCGAGTGGATTGATCTTAGCGATACCCAACACAGCACATTTTCATTCTTACGGCGCAGCACAAAGGGTATTGAATCCCCGTTAATATTTGTTTACAACTTCACTCCTGTTCCTCGAACTTACTACCGGGTAGGATTTCCAGAAGTTGGAACATACCGCAAATTGCTTGATTCAGACGCTCCCGAATATGGAGGCTCGGGATTCAACCAACAGGAAACCATCACTGCTGAAGAAGCTCTTTGGCAAGGGCAGGATGCCAGTGCTCACCTGGATTTGCCACCACTTGGATGCCTGATTTGGCAACGTATTCACTGAGTCATTGACGAACCAAGGATCGGGCTCGTCAGAATTGAATCGTACAACATCGGATTCCCTTGATAGCAGACATCGGATTCCACTGTTCTCCGAGACTACCATGAAAGAAAACTTAGCCTCTCTTTCCAACTCACCAACAACAAGCCGTCTGATGGATCAAGATTCCTTGACCAGAGAATACATCGACAGTCTACGATCAGAAATTACAGAACTACGTCGCCAACTTCAGACGGCCTGCACTGAAAAAAATCAATTACTACAACTCTTTCTTGGACAGGCTTCTTCTCTTCAAGCTTCGCTTAATCCAGTTACAAATCAGCCATCAGCCAGCCCACATGTCCAACACACTAAACCCCTAGAACGTGCTGATGATTTGCAGGGTAATTTGCCCATTCCAACAACAGTACCTAAAGTTGAAACAACTTCAGTAAAAACTCCTTCACCAAAGTTGACCCCTCCCAAAAAAGAAAAGAAGGATGCTCCAATCTGGCAACCAGTTCGAAGAGCCAAAGCCTTTGCGGATGAAGTCCCCGTTCCACTTTTGGTGAGACGCTATGTTCAAGAGGTCAACAACCACCGAATTCCAATTGGTCATGCTGAGTTACGTCCAATGTGGGAGTGGCTACAGTGGCAGGGAATGGTTTTAGATCGACAAAATCGTGAGTCTGCAAGAGAAACACTCAAGCGGATGCGCAAGCAACTGAAGAACTGAAGGAAACTATCAGCGTTTTTGCCAGATCCAGTAAATTAGGATCAGACCAAAAACTAGGGGCTCTATCCCAGGTAAGTCTTGCCAAGAAGGGGGCAGGTTCATACGAACCAGTGCAAGAAGTTGAGGCAGAAAACGGACCAGAGCTGCTCCACAGAGTAAGCCCCATAGATTGCTGGAGCCCAATAAACCAATAAGCAAAATCTCGAGCGAGAGAGTCAATGGGAAGGCTTCTGGAGACAAATACTGAAGCTGCCAAGCCAGTAAAATTCCTGAGAGGGCTGCAATGCCTCCGCTCCAGACTAATGCTTGCTGTCGGGCTCGTTGTGGATTAATTCCCAGGCACATCGCCTGTGGGCTATCCTTACAAGCTCTCCAACAACGGCCAATTGTACTGTTTTTCAGTTGCTGCCAACAGAGCCAAGCTCCTGCTAGAGCCAGCAAACTCATCCAGTAACCCCAATGTTGGTCTATACTGCCCTTCAGAAAATCGGGTGTGTCGACAGAGATACCACTGTATCCACCGGTCCAATTCTCAGTGAGTAGCAACAACTCTTGAATCAACAAGGCGGCAACCAGTGTTGAAACCGTCAGGCTAGTGCCCTGCAGTCGTTCCGTAGTCCAGCCCAGTAACCAGCCACTCATTGCACCAAGAGAGATCCCCATCAACAGAGAAAGCCACCATGCTCCACCAACTTGCAGTATCAGCGCACTACCATAAGCGCCAATTGCCAGCCAAGCTGAATGGCCTAAGCTGATCAGACCTACTTCCTTGGATAGGAGCTTCAGGCTCAGTCCAGCGAGCGCATAGATCAGCCATGTTTGAGCTTCGGATAGCCAAAAGGAAGACGCCCACCATGGAATAGTCAGAAGGGCAGCAAAACCGGTGAACATCCCCAATCGCATCACGATTTTCCTGAGAACACAATCGCTGCTGAACCGATTTTGTTAGAACCTCTTAACCATAACCAGAGCAGTAAAATTAAGTAACTGACCAGATCTCTTGAGACATCTGGAAACCAAGCTGCAGAAAGTTGTTCTGTGATTCCAAGCAGTAAGCCACCAAAAACAGCACCTGCGACATTCCCAAAGCCGAACAAAACAGCAGCAGCAAAGGCCTTAATACTCAGCCAGCCCAACTCAGGATGAACCAATGAAAGTGGAGCCAGCAGTATCCCTCCTAATGCTGCGAGGGTTGCGCTCAGCCCCCAAACCAAGGCTTCCATACTTTTGCGTGACACCCCAGAAGCCTGTGCCATCCAGTAATCTTGTGCAAGAGCTCGCAGACCTAATCCTATCCTGCTATGATAGAATAGCCACCAAACGGCCAACCAGGCGATCAGGCTGCCCATCAACACGCTAAGCTGAGCACCACTGATCATCAAAACTCGCCACGTAAACAACTGTTGTTCATAAGGATTTGGAAAGGAAAGCGGCGCAGGGCCCCAGATCATGGTTGCAAGAGAGCGCAGAACAAAGCCCAATCCCAACGTCAGTAGAATTACAGAGATCGGGTTCTCTCTTGGCAAAGGGGACAGTAGTCCTAACTGTAGCAGTGAACCACACAGAAATAGTAGCAGCAGGCTGAGCAGTAAAGCACCTGACCAAGGAACTCCCCATAGTTGGAGTTGCATACCAAGGTAAGCACCCAGCATGAGCAGATCCCCCTGGGCGAAGTTGATTTGTCGAGTTGCACGATAAATTAGGACAAAACCCAAGGCAATTAGACTGTAGATACAGCCTTGGACTAATCCTCCTAATAGCGTCTGAAGTAGCATGGACTTATGGAATAGATGTGGCAAATGAGCCACCTAGATACAGAAAACTGACCCTCTCGTACACAAGGAGATTTGCATGGATGTGATTGCCTTTCGTGAAGCATGGCCAGCCTTACGTGGCACTAGTCTTCCTTTGGAGCCCAACAGTTGGCTACTACACATCCCCAATGGACACCCTCTTCAGAAAGAAATCTCCGCAGAGACTCTTGGTCGTTGGATACAGCAGGAGATCCAGGAATCAGAGACTTTCTTTGTCTTACGTACTAGAAGTCTGATTGCCGAATGGTTACCTGAAAAACCAGCATGCGCCTACCAAGAACTTCTAGAAATCCAGCAGGACAATATTAGAGGATGTGTATGGAAAACATTGGCAGACCCCATTGCAATTCAGCAGCAACTGCTTGGAAACTCCCAGTTAGAAACCATCGCAATGGCTCACCAAGCTGTCTTACAGAGCCCTCGTTTGCCATTGAAACTTAAAGAGTTAAGGATTTCCAAGCCCTGGGGCTATGAAGGTTGGTACACAGGTGTCGAGCAAAGAGGAGTGGCCAGCGTCATTGATGAACAGGGTTCAACTGAGTTGCCGTATGCGCTAAATCTTTTTCCAAAGTCTTTGCTGGCTCACCAAGAACCTCCACTCATCTTGTTGAAAACCCTGAATCCAGTCCCAGAAACTATCTTAGGGGATCTGTATCTGGAATTACATCAGGAAAAATGGGAAGTCTACATTGTTACAGCGATTGATGAAACTGCCTGGCCGGATGGGGTTGGAAAAGTACGAGTTGGACTGCATCCAGAACTGTTTCAAACTTATCAGAAGCAATACGGTGACGACTGGTGGCCTGCCTACCAAAAAGACTTCAGAAGAGCGATTCAAAACTATGAAACCTTGCGTAAAAAGCTGGATGAACTCTTAGATCAGGAAAGAATCCAACGTGGTTATGGATTGAATCAGGCGCTTAGTCCGGAAGAAATGCAGGAATTGCTCTCAACCATCCCGGAACATCTTCAGAAAGAAGAAAACAAACTACGGCTTGCAGCAGAGGCCTACGTTGGGTCATGCCCAGTGCTTGTTGGGGATGTGGTGTCTTTCCCAACCTGGCAAATGCACTCTCTACAACACGGAGTAAGAGTTATTGAATTTCAGACTCCCCACTATGAGCGGATGATTGTGATGTTTGGCCAGAAGGTATTGACTCAGGATCATTGGAATACTGAAGAAGCCCTCGCTGGGATGAAACCCGAAGTATATCAACCTCCACAACCCGAGTTGATCTGGCAACAGGATGGAGTTCGTTGTGAACGAGTGGTCGACTTTCCGGACTTTGACGCCTTCCGACTTCGTGTCCCAGCTGGGCAACATATCCTACTTGAGGGGAAAGGGAACTATCAATTATTGATAGGGGTAGAAGGATACGGCCAGTTGTTGGTCGGCGGTGAGAGTTGTGGGACTGTTCGACATGAAGAAGGCTGGATGATTCCAGCAGTGACTGACGATTGTTGGTT
>JAQWOT010000176.1 GCA_029245725.1 SAR324 cluster bacterium
GAAACAAATGGAGGTGGTTTCAGCTGACCACCGTAACTTTTACAGGCTTCAGCAATACGATTGAATCCGAAAACGAAAAATTGCTTTTTGTCATTTTTGAATATTTTTCATTTTTTGTTGCGCATTACCTTCGGATATTGAAAAGAATATATATTAGCTTTTGATTTAGCTGAAAACTAAGAACTAATTCACAACTCTAATGTTTTATTCAAATTGTTTCAACAGAGTTGCCGATGATAAAAAATAAGTTCATTAAAAGAATCGCTAGCTCTTTGGTTGCTTTGGGAATTTCAACCGTAGCTTATTCAAATTCATGGGCAGAAAATCTTAAAATTGGTATGGTAAGCTCGTAGACCGGAGAGATGTCAAACTATGGTATTTCTGCAAAAAATGGAGCGACCTTATCGATAAAACATATCAACGCTGCTGGAGGAGTTCTTGGTACAAAGCTTGAGGTTGTTTCACAAGACGATGCCTGTGATTCAGCCAAGGCCACTCGAGTAGCTGAGGAAATGGTGGCAGAAAATGTGATTGCGGTAATTGGACACATCTGCAACAACTTCGACAGAAGCAGCTTTGCCAAGCTACTTAAGCGCAAATATTCCGGTTACATCTGCTGCTTCGAACAATCCAAACCTGACGAATGATGGTAAATATCCCAATTTCTTCAGGACAATCAGTCACGACGCTTCTCAAGCACTTCTGCAAATAGAGTTTGCTGTCAAAGCGTTGGGAATAAAAAAGGCTGCTGTAATTTTTGACCAAGGAAACTATGGAAAAGAGATGGCTGGTTTCGTTAAAGATGGTCTTGAACATGGGTCAAGGTGCGGGTCTTTGAGCCCATTGAATCTGGAGCTGAGAGTTATTCTGAGCTAATCGGAAAGCTCCGCAAAGCAAAGGTGAACAGTTCAAATGGTACCGCTGTGTTTTTCAGTGGTTATCATCCAGAAGCGGCTAAATTTGTTGCTGGGCCCGAAAAGAAAGAAATAATGCCTACTTCATTTCTGGAGATGGCGTAAAAGATCTTTCGTTCATTGAAAATGCAGGAAAATACGCAATGGAATATTATTGTTTCTGTGCTATTTGATCTTTCAAAAATGGCAAGCGCTAGAAGTGTCACATAACAATACAAGGCTGAATTTGGATCAGATCCTACGATTCATAGTCTTCGTTCCTACGCTGCTGTTCAAGTATTTGCAAAGGCGCTGGAAAATCTGGAACATCAGATTCATCTGCAGTGATTAATACTTTGAAGGAGGTTGAAATGCTAGATTCTGTGTGCCTTGTAAACGATTGAATATCAGTTGTTTAGCCTAAGAGCTAACTCTCGGATTGTGGATGTATTCGAAGCCCAGTGTGGTTAGGCACGGGTGGCAACACTCTCGTAGATTCCGAAAGGAAGTGCTGAACATAGCATCCACGCCCAAAAGGTCTATGAACTCTCCAAGGTAGCTCAGGAGTAGGTACGGATCAGGGCTAGACAGATATGGTTAAGGTTACACTACTTGAACCCAAGGACTTTGATGGA
>JAQWOT010000177.1 GCA_029245725.1 SAR324 cluster bacterium
ATCGGTCAATCTTCTGCTTGTGCTTACAATCTGGCGAACAATCAGGTGTTTTGTTGGGGGATCAATGCTGATGGACAATTAGGACTTGGTAATACATTAAGCCCCTACAGCACAATGCAAAACACGGGAAGTCCGTTTTAACAATAAGAAAAGACGATATTGAAATTAGTTACAGGTAAACAATAATTTTCAACCCCATTACAAGTCTTGATGATGGACAATGCAAAGCTTCTTACCTTGGTTCTGTTACTAGTTTTTGCAGCCTGCAGTCCCCCTAGCCCATGTGATATGGGAACTTCACCACTTTCTTGTGATAATGAAGTCACTACAAAAAAACCAATTGGTTCATGGACAGTTACAGAAACAATTAGCAGCACGTTGGTTGGCGAATCTGGAACTACAGACACCTTTACTGTTGTACTGGTAACACGAGTACCCGATGGTAATGTGATTGTTGATATCAGTTCAAGTGATACGGGAGAAGTGACTGTCTCTCCAAGTTCGCTGACTTTTTCTTCAGATAATTATACCACTGCTCAGACAGTAATTGTTACAGGAGTCGATGACAATTTAGACGATGGAGATATTACTTCTACAATTACTCTGACTTTCAATGATTCACAGAGTACTGATGAGAGTTATGAAGCGTTAGAAGATAAAACTATCTCTGTCACTACCATTGATGATGATACAGTTAGCATTACTGTTACTGAGTCTAGCAGCTCTACAATGGTTTCTGAATCAGGAACTACAGATAATTTTAGCATTGCCTTAACTTCTCAACCACTTGACAACGTTACACTTAGCATCAGTTCAGCAGATACAGGAGAAATTACAGTATCACCAGACAACCTTACTTTTTCGACAGGGAATTGGTCGACTGCTCAAGAAATCACAGTAACAGGCATTGATGATAATATTGTCGATGGATCTCAAAGTATTTTGATTACGATCTCTGTAGACAATACTACAGATACTAACTACGCAAATCTTGCAGATAAAACTCTGACTGTCTCCAACACAGATGCTGGAGATACTATAGGGATCAACATTACAGAGACAAACAGTTCTACCTCCGTTACTGAATCTGGAGCCACAGACAATCTGAGTATTGCTCTCAATAGTGAACCCTTAGCAAATGTTGTACTGAGCATTGCCTCTTCAGATACTGGAGAAACTACCGTATCGCCAAGTTCCTTAACTTTTACAGCTAGTGATTGGTCAACCCCTCAAGAGGTGACTATCACTGCTGTAGAGGATAATATGATTGATGGTGTTCGTTGGTCAGCTGTGACAGTATCTGTCTCAAGTTCTGTGGATGCTTCCTATGCTACTCTTTCTTCAGAATCCATTACAGCTACAATCAATGACTCCAGAACAGGCAGGCAGCGCAACAGATACATCAGTGCTGGATTGAAACATTACTGTGCTTTAGACAATGCATCTGGAACTGTCTACTGTTGGGGATCTGATACCTGCTCAGATGATACCTTTGGATATTGTGATTATGACCTTCAGAATTCTAATGTCTCAACAATAGGTTCTGGACCAATCTATCCTAGAATTTCAGATACGGCTCCAGACAACACAACCCATCTTGGAGACAACTCAAGCAGTACACCCTTGGTGATGCCTTCAGTGATACCAAGTAATCCAGTGTTTATGGCTTCTTCGAGAAACACCAATTGTGTAATGAATTCCACACAAGACAATGTCACTTGCTGGGGGAGATACCGCATGAATAATTATGGAATCGACAGTGGTTCCAGCATCTGGAGACAGTCTCATTCCACAAATTCATTTCTAGATATAGACACTGGCCGAGAACATGGCTGTGTCGTTTTAAGTGATCGCACTGTCAAGTGTTGGGGATACGCCAGAATGGGGGCAATTGGCGATGGAAATTCAGTTTATTATACAGATCATGGCACACTAGCAACAGGTGTTAACAATGCTGTTGATATTGCTCTGGGACAAGACCATTCATGTGCCTTATTTGACAATGGTACTGTCCAGTGCTGGGGGAAGGATGCTAGTGGGCAGCTTGGAGATAACGCAACAAATAGCAGTGGTGTAAACAATGGGAGTACAGAAGGGGTTGATACTGCAGTAAGCATCTCTGGGTCAATTAGCAACTTCATTCAGATTGCAGCTTATTCGCGTTCAACCTGTGGCTTGACAGACAATGCCACGATTTGGTGTTGGGGAGCAAACGATTCTGGTCAATTAGGTGATGGGACAACCACAGATAGAGATTACCCTGTGCAGGTGTCAGGAATCGATAATGCTCGAGACATCTATCTTGGCACAGCAACGGGCTGTGCTGCAGTAGACAACCGAACCAATCTCAAGTGTTGGGGCAATTACTATCTAGGTGATGGTTCAACAACTGTTTCTTCTACACCAGTTACGGTTACAGAGGCAAACGGCTGGGGATCGGATTACACCTTTGATGATGTTGCCATCGGTCAATCTTCTGCTTGTGCTTACAATCTGGCGAACAATCAGGTGTTTTGTTGGGGGATCAATGCTGATGGACAATTAGGACTTGGTAATACATTAAGCCCCTACAGCACAATGCAAAACACGGGAAGTCCGTTTTAA
>JAQWOT010000178.1 GCA_029245725.1 SAR324 cluster bacterium
ACTCAAGCCAATTTCAGGGTTACGGGTCCAGAGCGAATACTCATTTTGGACAGCAGTGATCGGGTGCACTGCATGAGCTTTGCGCAAAGTCGCTGCAGAAACCTCTGACAGGCCAATTCCACCAATCTTGCCTTCCTGAACTATCTCGGCCAGTGCTCCCACACTCTCTTCAATCGCTACATTGTTCTTGTCCCAACGGTGGAGGTAGTAGACATCAATGAAATCTGTGTTGAGCCTTCTCAAAGAATCTTCCAAGGTGGCTTTCAGGGTAGCAGCTCGACCGTCTATTACGCGTTTCCCATCAATTCCCTGCATCCCACACTTACTGGCCAAGTGAATCTCACGGCGGTAAGGCTGCATCCACTCACCGACCAGTTCCTCATTGCGACCAAAACCATAGAGAGCTGCGGTATCGTAGTGTCGCACGCCCAGGTCGTAAGCTCGCTGCAGTAGTGCAAAAGAATCCTCCTTACTGGGATAGCCACCGTAGCCGTGGCTCAGGTTCATACAACCCAGACCAATTTCTGGGACTTCTGTGTTTCCAATCTTTCGTAATTTCATGACAAAGTCGGCTGTGTGTTGAGTTGTTGTTCAAGTTGGTGCATCACCTGATATGTGGGCAATACCCTGGCCACACTGGCACGGGGTTCACGCCCCTCACGGATAGAAGCAATGAATTCTCGATCCTGCAACACGATCCCGTTCATGGGAACATCCACCTGTGAAACATCAATTGCTTCATCCTTGGCTGTGACAAGATCATCATAGCGTGCGATGTAGGTGCCGTTGTCACAGATGTAGCGGAAGAACGTTCCTAATGGACCATCGTTGTTGAAACTGAGAGACAATGTGCAGACTGAACCTGATTCAGAAAGCAACTGAATCGACATGTCCATGGCAATGCCCAATTCTGGATGAATCGGTCCCTGAACCGCATTGGCCCTAACAACCTCCTCTCCCGTCTGAAATTGGAAGAGATCAATCGTGTGAGCCGCATGATGCCAGAGTAAGTGGTCCGTCCAGGTTCTCGGTTCTCCAGCTGCATTGATGTTCTTGCGTCGAAAAAAATAGGTCTGTGCATCCAGTTGCTGGATCTTCAACTCACCAGCCCGAATTTTCTTGTAGACCCACTGATGTGATGGATTGAAACGGCGTGTGTGACCAACCATGCAGACCAAACCAGTCTCTTGTTGCAGATCCATCACAGCTTGAGCATCCGACCAGTTATCAGCCAAGGGAATCTCAACCTCCACATGCACACCGGCCCTAAGGCACTGGATTGCCTGAGCTGCATGGATCGGGGTAGGGGTGGCCAGGATCACAGCCTCAACTCCAGGAAGAGCCAGCGCCTGATCTAAATCGGTCATTACATGGGGAATTCCATACTGTGCCGCAACAGCTTGCGTGGGTTCCAAAGGTTGTCCCACCAGCGCAACGACCTCAACTCCCTCGATATGCTTGAGTCCATCCAAATGTTTTTTACCAAAAGCACCTGGTCCCACCAAAATGATTTTCATCCGCTATCTCCAATCACTATCTTAGCTCAAAGTTGTTGTTTGGAAAATCGGGCTGAAATACCGTTTTCCAAGATCAAGTGTCCCACCGCCGTGTTGGAAGCTGGCACATGATAGAAGCGATGACGGACGGTTGGTTTGGGTCCCCCAGCCACATCACTCATTGCGCCTCGGGCGATCAACCACATCACAAGTTCAATACCCTCGCTACCCGCTTCCCGAACATATTCGATGTGTGGAATCGCAGCGG
>JAQWOT010000179.1 GCA_029245725.1 SAR324 cluster bacterium
CAGACAATGCGCAGAGGCAAGGATCCCGCCCTCAAAGAACAGGCTCAAAGCTATACCTTGAAGGACTGGGACTCAGAGCCATTGGCAGAATCCTCGGGGTGCATCACAAGACAGTCTCTCGCTGGTTGGTGCAAGCTGCCCAAGCACTCCCAGCAAGCCCACCACAGACCGAAGCCTGCTCCTTCATCGAAATCGATGAACTCTGCACTTTCATTGCTAAAAAAATCCCAATGTTGGCTCTGGCTAGCGGTGGACTCCATCTTTGGCAAGGTCCTCGGCTTTGTCTGTGGAAGAAGGACGATCAAAACCGGTAGAGCTCTCTGGCAGCAGATCAAGCACCTGCCAACGATGGGCTCTGGCACGAACTTGCTGAAGGCCTACGAGAATTTCATTCCACAGGCCAAGCATTACGCAGGAAAGACTTCACCACACAAATTGAATCACTGAACTGCCGAATCAGGCATTATCTAGCAAGGCTCCATCGTAAAACACTTTGCTACAGCAAATCAAAAACGATGTTGGAAGTTTCTTTGAAACTGCTCATCCATAAGCTAAACAACCCTTAAGCTCCAACGCCAGAACAAATCTCAAAAAAATCTAAACAAAACCCTAGAGATTTAGTCATGATTGCAGACCATGCTGCAGAAAAATTTATCCAAACAGAAATTGGTAAAATTCTTCCACAAGCACATCTTGTTGGTGAAGAGTCTGTTGCTGAAAATCCTAAATTATTGGACTTAATTGGTACTAGTGATGTGTGTGTAATCATTGATCCAATTGACGGTACTGGGAACTTTGCCACTGGCCTTGCCGTGTTTGGGACAATGGTAGCGGTTGTTATCAGAAATGAAACTATTTTTGGTTTGTTATATGATCCGATAATAGATGATTAGATTTTTTCGAAACATGGAGAAGGCAGCTGGTTTGTGAATAGCAATGGCAGGCCTTCTTCAATACAAATTAGGGCTTATCGACCACATTACAACGCAAGGGGTTTTTTAGCTCTCGATGATTATTCGGTGAATGACCGTTCTACTTTATATAATGGTTTTGCGAGCATCGCACAAATTCATGATATTCGTTGTTCCTGTCACGAATACCGACTAATAGCTTCAGGTGAAGCTGACTTTCTACGCTCATTTTCATTGAAGCCGTGGGATCATGCTGCTGGCCAGCTTGTCCTCAAAGAAACCGGTGGTTGGGCTGCTGTAGATGGCCTTATCAACTACAAACCATCCTTGTACTCGGGTCGGATGATTGCGGCGAGCTGTTGTGACTTGGACGAAGAGATTACGCAAATATCTGCTACGCTCCCTTAGTATCTTGTTCATCTCTGACTTTGAGCTTTTTCCAGAACAATCCTCGCTAATTCACTGATTTTCAAATCAACAAAACAAGGCTAAAAAAACTCTAAATATTCAATTTTATGCTTAAAATTAATTTAATTTTTAGGTTTTTCTTTAAGTATTTAATAAGGTTTTTTTCCTACATTAAATTTTATACATCACTGTTATTGATTTATATTTTATTAAAAACACCGTATATAATTATTGTTAGTAGACCTAAAAAATCTCATTTTTTTAAGTAGTCAAAACCTTATTATCAAAAACTAATGGATCCGATACTTTATTAGGTTTTATAGCCTTGTTTTCTCTCATCGTGACTTAGCGATTATCTTTGAGCCTGCTCAGTTTCGTGTGTACTTAGCCTTGTAAAAGTTCTTTGATCAGAGAACTTTGCTTCATATCTAATTCCTCTCCCATCATGGGTAAGCCTCTTAGATGGAATTATGAAGGCTGAATGTTTGTTGTATTGTGAGGGAAAACGGAGCAGAGGCTAAAAACTGCTGATAACTCTTTTTTTTGAGATTGAGATATTAGCTTTTTTTAATATTGAGGAGACTCGGAGGATATGAATAATCTTGAGAAACCTCAGAGCGAATCATAATCCAGACGATTCATACCGTTGAAAGCAGCAATTCGGTATGCTTCGTCAAGAGTTGGCACATTGAAAACCGAGTTGATGAAGAACTTGATCGTCCCTTCGAAGTGCAACACACAGTTACCCAGATGGATCAGCTCCGGTGCGCGTGGTCCAATGATGTGCACACCCAGCAAACGCAAGGTTTCAGGACAGAAGAGTAGTTTTAGAATTCCTTCCTGTTCTCCCATGATGTGTGCTCGGGAGATTTCCTTGAAGTGCGAGATGCCTACCTCATAAGGAATTCTGGCATCTGTCAGTTCTTCTTCTGATCTGCCCACGTAGGCAACAGCAGGGATGGTCCAGATACCGTAGGGGAGTTCTCTCGGGATACGCTCATTTTCCAGTTGTCCAAATGCGTGCAACGTAGCAATCCTCGCTTGTAGCAAAGATGTGGAAGCCAGGGCAGGGAAACCAACCACGTCACCAACAGCGTAGATGTTTGGGATGTTTGTTTGGTAGTGTTCATTCGTTGGAATCAAACCGTTATGACCCAACTCAACACCGATTTCCTCCAATCCCAATTTATCAGAATTTGCGACACGACCAGCCGCCAGCATGACGGTAGAGCAGGGTAGCGTCTTACCACTATCTAACTCCACGTGCACTTCCTGAGGTGAGATCTTAACGATCTGTTTGACGTTTTCGCCAAGGCGCATCGTGATTCGCTGATTGCGCATCCGATAAACTAGAGCCTCTGCAATTTCTCGATCCAAGAAAGGCATGACATGACGATCCCGAGCGATCAGATTGACACGAATCCCTAGCTTGGCAAAGATGCAGGCATATTCGCAACCAATGACACCAGCTCCGATGATCGTGATTTTTTTGGGAAGTTTCTCAATCTTGAGGATCGTATCAGAGTCGAAGACACACTCATTATCGAGCTGTGCCCAATCCGCTTTTCGTGGTGCAGAACCTGTAGCAACAACCGTATAGTCAGCAGTGATCTGGTAAGGTTCCTCATCTGGATGGGCGGGTTGAATCTGTAATTCGGTTGGACTGAGGAATTGGCAACGCCCTCTCTCCAGAGTGACTCGATTCTTCATTAAGTTGCGACGCAGCTTGCTCTCCTGCTCACTGATCACAAGATCCTTGCGATACATTAACTCTTCAGTGCTGACGTTCTCACGCATGGAGATTTCAATTCCATGGGTTCGGCGGCGCAGCAACTCCAGATTGACAACTGTTTCTCGCAACGACTTAGATGGAATCGTGCCCGTGTGCAAGGAGGCACCACCAAGCTTCTCCCTTTTGTCTATCAGAAAGACTCGCTTTTTCAGCTTGCTGGCTTGGATTGCTGCTTTTTCACCTGCTGGACCAGAACCGATGATGGCGATGTCGTAGTGCCGAATTTCCTGCATACAAATTTCTTACTTTGGGGAAGAAAGATTTAATTGGTGTCACAATATTGAAAACCTAATTCGCAACTGCCAAAGAGTCTAGAGTAAGGTTACTCTATGCCTCATTTCTCTCTATTTTTCTGTGTAAATCTACAGGGAGTCGGTCAGGTACTTCGGTTCAATTCTGCTTGCGTTCACGGCCACGCCAAATTAGTTGCAAGGGCGTGCCCTCAAAACCAAAATGATAGCGGAGTTGGTTCAAAAAATAGCGTTCGTAGGAGTAGTTCAGTTTTTCTGGATGATTACTGACCATGACAAAGGTGGGTGGAGACGCGGAAACCTGAGTACCATAGAAAATCTTAGTAGCCCGACCAGATTTGGCAGGAGGTGGGTGCTTGCGAACAATCATTTCCAGCACCGTATTCAGATCTGCAGTGCTCACACGACGCATGTACTGCTGATAGACTTCGTCTACTTTCTGAAAAATTTGAGTTATTCGCTTTCCTGTTTTAGCACTCACGAATACCAGTGGGGCAAAGCCAAGAAATTCAATCCGCTCTCTCAGCTCCTCTGTCATAGCATCTTGCAAGCGTTGTGGCTCTAATTTACGAGGCATGTTGCGCAAGGCAATCTCCCCTTGAACCGCCAGATCCCATTTATTGACCACCAGCACTATTGCTTTTTTACGGTCCAGAGCGTACCCGCCAATTCGCAAGACCTGCTCAGTGACTCCCTCGGTAGCGTCAATTATCAGCAAAACAACATCTGAGCGTTCCATGGTCTTCAACGTGGAGACAATGCTGTAGGTCTCTATTTTTTGGGTGACTCTGCCTTTTCGTCGTATACCTGCCGTGTCCACCAACAGATACTCCTTGCCCTCATGACGGCAAAGGCTGTCTACTGGATCACGTGTTGTTCCAGCCTGCGAGTCCACAACCATTCGCTCTTCCCCCAACAAGGCATTGATCAACGAGGATTTGCCTGCGTTGGACTTACCGATCAATGCCACTCGTACCCGAGTACCAGCTTCTGGATCTGTGTAATCCAGCGGAACCTGCTCATGAATGGCCTCTAGCAGATCCTCCAGGCCACGTGTGTGAGCCGCAGATACGCCATAGACATGCTCCACACCCAATTGATAGAACTCTGCGATCTGCGTATCGTGGCTCGGATGATCTGTTTTGTTGGCGGCCACAAAGATCGGTTTCTTATGGCGGCTGAGATAACGATAGATCTCCTCGTCCCCAGGATTGAGGCCATCCTGAATGCTGGTCAAAAAAATAACAGCGTCGGCTTCTTCGATGGCAACCTGAGCCTGCTGACGCATCTGCTGGAGCAAGCCCTCCTCAGAGATCGGCTCAAATCCACCTGTATCAATCGCCAGGAAGCGAAAACCGCGGAAACTGGCCAATCCATAGTTGCGATCTCTCGTTACTCCTGGAATGTCTTCAACAATCGCAGTGTGACGACCCACCAACCGATTGAAAAATGTAGACTTGCCAACATTTGGTCGGCCAACAATTGCAACAACTGCCGGGGTTTCAGACATCCAGATTCTTTACCTTGAGAGCATTCTCTTCGATGAAACGTCGCCTCGGTTCTACCAGATCTCCCATCAGCACTGTAAACATATCATCTGAGACATTGACATCTTCGATGCGAACTTGCTTAAGAGTTCGTGCTTCTGGGTTTAGAGTAGTCTCCCAGAGTTGTTCTGGATTCATTTCACCTAGTCCCTTGTAGCGCTGGATATAAATTCCCTTCTTACCAAAGTTAGTTATGAAGTCCCTCAAAGCAAACCAATCTGATAGGTCATGAATTTTCTGATCATCATCTTCAATTTGCAGAGTTTCTCCACCAAGGAAACGCAGCAACTCCTCACGCTGCTCGATTAGATTATTGTAATTGTGGATATCTAGATTATCTAAAAAATTAAGAGTAAATCGCAGAGTTTCTCCTTGGATTTGAATTACCACTTGGTGACCTACACGTTCTGTGTCAAACTCCAGTTTGAAGTCTGGATAAAACTCTTGTAGATCTCTCATCCTTTGTAACAGGTAATCTATATCACTTGCTTCCATTCTAAACTGATTCTCCAGCCACTTATTGGTCAAAATTTGTAGGTCTGGATTCAGACAAAAACGTTGGTATTGGTCACAGTAACGATAGAGACGTCTTGCCATCTCTAGCAGAGCTTCTCCAGTCAATGATTCTCGTTCTGGCAGAATGAGTCGGAGTTTATTGCTGGATAGCATCATCAAGCGCTCTGCCATCTCTCTTTCATCTCTCAGGTAGAATTCTTCCTTGTTACGCTTCACTTTGTAGAGTGGTGGCTGAGCAATGTATAGATAACCACGCTCAATAATCTCCGGCATTTGCCGATAGAAAAACGTCAAGATCAGCGTCAGGATATGGCTTCCATCCACATCGGCATCAGTCATGATGATGACCTTGTGGTAACGAATCTTACTGATATCAAAATCCTTCTCAATGCTAGTCCCTAGCGCTGTGATCATTGTACGGATCTCATCGCTGGTAAGCATCTTGTCCATTCGGGCTTTTTCAACATTGAGAATCTTGCCTTTCAACGGCAGAATTGCCTGATTACGTCGATCTCTCCCCTGCTTAGCCGATCCACCTGCAGAATCACCCTCTACTAGGAACAATTCACTCAGTGCTGGATCCCGTTCCTGACAATCCGCAAGTTTTCCGGGTAAGCTTCCTACTTCCAGTACACTTTTACGTCGTGTCAACTCCCGGGCTTTTACTGCTGCAATACGAGCTCGCTGTGCCTCAGTAGCCTTCTGAATGATTCGTTTGGCCACCTGCGGATTTTCTCCCAGAAAAGTAGCCAGGCTTTCGCTCACCAACCTCTCAACTTTGCCTCTAGCTTCGGTGTTAGTGAGTTTAATTTTCTTCTGCGATTCAAACTGTGGATTTGCTATGCGGATGCTGATTACTGCAGAGATACCCTCACGAACATCTTCACCACTTAGGTTTTCTTTCAGATCTTTGGTCAGGTTGTTGGCAGATGCATACTTATTGAGCGTGCTCGTTAGCGCCGTTTTGAAACCTGATAGGTGTGTTCCTCCCTCTATAGTATTAATATTATTTACGAAAGAAAATATTCGTTCAACGTAAGTTTCGTTGTATTGAAAGGCTACTTCTACCTCAAGATCTTCCTGTTTGCCCTCAACATAAACTGGTTTTTCATGGAGAACATTTTTGTTTTGATTGAGATACTCAATGAAGGAGGCCACTCCACCTTCGTAACAGAATTCGGCGAACTCGTTGTTCCGGTTGTCTCGAATGGAGATGTAGATTCCTCGGTTGAGAAAGGCCAATTCACGCAATCGCTGTGAAAGAATCGCGAAGCTGAATTCAGTCTCTTCAAAAATCAGTGAGTCTGGCCAGAATGTGGTACGAGTTCCGGTTTTGTCAGAGGTTCGAATCGCAGCCAGTGGTTGCTTGGCATTTCCTCGTTCATATTCCTGTCGCCATAGTTGACCATCTCGATCCACCTCGACAACTAGCTTGCTGGAGAGGGCGTTGACCACAGAAGCTCCAACTCCGTTCAAACCTCCAGAGACTTTGTAGTTGCTGTTATCAAACTTACCACCAGCGTGCAGTTTCGTCATGATCAGTTCAACTGCGGAGATCCCTTCATCTTTGTGAATACCCACTGGGATCCCACGTCCATTGTCATGAACTGAAAGACTACCGTCGATATGCAGGATTACCTCAATCTTGTTGCAGTAGCCTCCTAGTGCTTCATCGATACTGTTATCGACAATTTCGAATACCAGATGGTGCAGTGCAGCAGAGTCCACACCACCGATATACATTCCAGGCCGCTTGCGAACTGCTTCGAGCCCTTTGAGCAAGGTAATATTGTCTTCACCATATCCGGAAGCAGCAGTCGTAGCTGGCGCTATTTCTTCCATAGAAACTCCTGAAAACCCGTAGAGGATTGAAAAGGGAGGCACAAGAAATCTGAGTCACCGATCCATTGACCGGTCCGGGTTCCTGCTACTTCGTTCAGCGATTGCTGGGGAGAGAAGAAACAGAGCAGAGGGGGGAAACTCAGACGAATTGCCCTTGCACCACTTGAAAAGTGTAACTCTTCGTATCTAATTTTTCTGGGCGTGTTGTTGAAGTTACGAAGATCTGATTCTTCAGTTGTGCAAAGAGCCCGAGCAGACGTTGGGAAACCTGCGCATCTAACTCGGAGAAAAGATCATCAAAAATCAGTATTGGATGTAAGGAATAATGGGAGAATAGTAACTGATTTATTGCAATTTTTAAAGATAAATTCGTGACTCTCAATTCTCCCTGAGAAAAAAAATCTCGATCAATTTTTTCATCTAGAAATAGGTGGTAATCATCACGATGAGGACCAATCAGCGCGTAACCTGATCGCAGTTCACGATCACGCTGTTCCTCCATCATTTTCTCCAATTGTTCCGCGTCACTACACTGGACAGCAGGATGGTAGCGCAGTGACAGCTGCTCTGGTCGACCAGTAGCCATCCTGAAGAGTTCTACCAAGTGAGACAGCACCTGTTCAGCAAAGGCTGCTCGGCGCTGGATCAATTCCCAGCCTGTACGTGCTAGGACTTGGTTCCAGGCAGAGAGCTGACGATCCTGACGCTGTCGCAGCGCAGCATTTTTTTCAGCCAGTATCTTGGTGTAGTCCTGGAGATGACGGAAGTAGCTTGGGTCCAGGGTGGAGATGATTCTGTTGAAGAAGCGCCGCCGCTCTTGAGGGGGTCCTCGAAATAGCGCTACGTCCTCCGGAGTAAAACTCAGAGCTAGAAAGGAAAGGACATATTCCGAAGTTCGTTGGAACGGGGCATGATCCAGCCAAACCTGACGACCTCGGGTTGAAAGGATAATTTGCACTCGACGCAAAACCTGCTGTTGTTCTAACAGAGCAGTCATTCGAGCTGCGTTGGCTTCACTGTACCAGAGTTGCTGCGTCTTGCGAGTTCGGAAGGATTCTAAATTACAGAGGTAGGCGATCGCTTCGACCAAGTTGGTTTTTCCTTGGCCGTTGTGACCGTGCAGCCAGTTGAGACCTGGTCCAAACTCAACCTGCAACTGGCAATAATTTCGAAATTGATGAAGTTCCAGCGAACGAATTACCATTCAATGCGCAATGGCATGATGACAGCGAGGTATTCTTCATCGTCAGCAGCCCTGATCACACTCGGGCTCATTGGGTTCTTGCACTCTAACTTGACTCGCTCGGTCTGGATTACTCCCAGCGCATCCAACAGGTAGCGTGAGTTGAATCCCACCTGAAAGTCTTCTCCGCTATAATCTGCTTCCATTTCATCACTCACTTCCCCGTATTCGGCCTTTTCGCTCTCTAGCCTTAGTTTCCCCTCGGTCAAGGTTAATTTGACCGGCTTGAGCTTTTCATAGCTGATAGAAGAGACAATTCGCAGTGCACTGACCAAACGTTCGCGATCGACAGTGGCCACCAGGTGATTGTCCTTGGGAATGATCGGATCACAATTGGGAAACTTCCCCTCAATCAGTCGAGTCTTGAAAGAAACCTGGCTACCAACAAACTGCATCACACGATCATCGAAGCTGATCGTGACTTCTTCTCCAAAAAGTTCGATAGCCTTACGAATCTCACCCAGTGCCTTGCGAGGAATGATCACGTCAGAAACAGATTCAAAGGACGCAGACTCCACGCCCTTGAGCACTTGTGCCAAGCGATGGCCATCTGTTGCCAACCACCTCGTCAGGTTTCCTTCCTTTGAAGAAAGGTTCACCCCCATCAAGTTTTTGCGGGATTCGTTGGTTTGTGAAGCGAACAGTGTCATGTCAATGCACTGCTTGAGATCCTGGGCTGGTAGCGTTAGCGACTCTGACAACTGTTCCAACTCAGTCTGTGGATAAAGACCTACTTCCACCAAAGGTAGGCGCATCTCAGAAGCTCCACTTGTGATATGCACCCAGTGCTGCTCCGTCGAACGGATGCGAATATCATTACCCTGAAACTCCCGACAGATATCGTAGACTTTCTTTGCATTCACACAAATACTTCCGGCTTGAATCACTTCTGCTGGGAAGTGTTCGATGATGGAAATTTCATAATCTGTTGCTGAGAACTCAGCTTCATTATGATCTCCATCTTCTCCTGAAACAGTTCTTAGTAGAAAGTTTGAGAGAATCGGTTTGGAAGCACTCTTGTCAATGATGGAAATGATGTTCTGAAGAGCGCTACGAAGAACTTCCTGTTGAATTAGAATTTCCATATTTTTTTATAGTCGTAGTAGTAGTCTGTCGAAAACCTGTCGAAAACCTGTCGACTGGCTTGAAATAATTCAGCTTTTATAGCTTTTTGGGGTTGTCGAAAACTTGTTCAAACTTGTCGAAAACTTGGGGAGTGTATCAACAAGAACAAACAATGAACAGGTTTTCGACAAGTTATCGACAGGTTTTGGGAAGATTGTCGAAAACCTGTTCAAAACTAATCTAAGCTACTGAAACTAGATATTTTTTAGATTAAATTCAAAGAAATTCGGGTAAACTGCCTGTCGAAAACCTGTCGAAAACCTGTCAACTGGCTTGAAATTATTTCATTTTTTTAAAAATGAGAATACCTCTTCCTGGTTCAGTGCTGTGATCAATGGGAATGCACCAACATCCTCTAGCAGGTGTATCAGAGTCCTACGTTCTTCCATCGGAGTTGAGTAAGCACCAATGAAACGAATGGCATCATCTGGAGACCATTGCTTGACCAGTTGTTGTGTAGCTATTCTATTTGGATTGATCAGAAATGGTTCAATACTGATGTCATCCAGAGCTTCCAAAAATAGATTTTCTTGCCAGCCGTAGTGTGTGCAGCCAAGCACAACAATCACTTTTCCCGGAGAAAGTGGTGGATTGGCACCGCTCAGGAATAGTCGGATATTTTCGATTATCCGAGTTCCGGTTACATCAGAAGAGATCATGTCTGCTAAACCTGGACAGGCAATCGAATGCGTATCTGGTAGCAGTTGATCGTACACTCCGGAAGAGATTGTAGTCGGTGTTGCTAAAACAAGTAATCTGGAATATCCAAATTCTTTTGCTTTTTCAAGGACAGCTTTGCGTGTCAACTCAAGCATTCCCTGAATGGGTATTTCAGGAAGCTTAATTTCTGGTAGCAATGCTGAGAGTGTGTGGCAGGCAACAAAGATATGATTAGGTTGGTAACTGTCTGCAAGGCGGTGTAGGAAGGTTTGAAAGACTTCCTGCTTTTCAGCTAATGACTCCATTGAGTTGTAGCTACGTCGGGGATCTGGAGCTGCGTTGACGTAGAGTAATTCTGTATTTTTTGCTGTGGGACTAGTGGGAGCTGTCAGTAGATCAGCGCAGACAGACAACCCTCCCAGGCCTGAATCAGTGACTACTAGACGCACGGAAGTAGCTTCAGCACCGATTGTTGAAAAGATAGTGCGAGATCAGCCACTCATTTCCACCACGAAATCCCCATACTTCTGAAGTCGCCAGGAAGAACATCCGCCAACGCTGGAACCAGACATCGGCATCTTTACCGTAAGTCTCACGAAATGTTTGTAGAATTTCTCCCTTCTGTGAATCCATCATTTGTAACCAGGCATCAGCTGTCCGTTGGTAGTGCACGCCACTCAGAACCCAGTGCTGCTCTAATAGTAGGTCTTTCTGGAAATAGAGTAGCAGATCGTTGGAAGGCATGATTCCACCTGTGAAGAAGTAGCGTCCCATCCAATTGGAATCTCCTTCGGAGGAAAAAGCATAGGCATAGCGACGGTGGCTGAAGATATGGATGAAGAGTTTTCCTTCCGGTTTCAGCCAATCAGAAATTCTCTCCAACAGTGACTGCCAGTTGCGCATGTGCTCAAACATTTCTACTGAGACAACGCGATCAAAGTGCTGTTCTGTAGTGAAGTCGTTCATGTCGCAGGTTTGCACACTCAGGTTCGTCAAACCCAACTCCTGGGCACGCGACTCAATAAATTCACGCTGAGGCCGAGAATTCGAAACAGCCAAAATCGAAGAATTTGGATAATGCTTTGCCATCCATAAGGAGAGTGAACCCCAACCACAACCGAGTTCGAGAATCTGTTGACCATCCTGTAATTGCGCTCTCTCACAAGTTAGAGCCAGCATAGAGGCTTCAGCGTATTCTAATTCTGTAACACCCTCAGGAAAATGGCAGCAGCTGTATTTGAGGTGTGGCCCTAAGACTAATTCAAAGAATCGCGGAGGTAGCTCATAGTGTTGCTCGTTTGCTTCTTGAGTGTGCAGAGCAATTGGACTCTGTCGCATCTCCTCAAAAAACGTCATCATTGCTTGCCGTTCCTGATCTGGACCCTCCTGTGCTTGCTCTCGAAGGCGCTGCAGTATCAACAGACGAATGCCAGCACGGGTCAGCAAATCCGGAATACGACCATTTTCGACGAGTTCAATCAGGGAACGCAAGAGCATGGACAAGACACTTTGAAGATTGGGAATGATAAACTTTCTCAGCGTAACTTATGTGGGATAACAGACAAGTGTGGAGAAATTAGCTTATTTAAGTAACTCTAGATATCTGAATTAGGCGAAAGCGTGTTGGGAGAAAAAAGTGCGCACAGAGGCGCACAAAAGAGCTTACTTGGCGTCGCGACAGTAGTCGTTGTAGGGAAAGCCAATGCTCCCGTCGCAGAAACGACGGAGAATCAGGTACTCACCGCTGCAGCCAGTACTTACCAGAACCGTACCCCCCAGTACGAGTCCCAGCACCAGCTTGCGGAAGAGCCGCTGTCGGAAGATGTGCATGGACACCTCATAATCGAATGGAAGCAAGAGAAACAGACACAATAGAAGGGTATCAATTTTTGTGCCCCAAGTCATCAAGGGTCGGCACACACGCGAAAACCCAGATAGTTTTGCCTCATTTCTGGTGGGTTACCACCTCTTTGCCAAAGTTCAAGAGATTCTGGTTGATTTCGATAGCTCCCACCGCGAACTGTTCGCAATCTCCCCTCTTTAGGACCACTCGGTCGGGTGACTGTTTCTGGTACTAGAGGCGCATAATAGTCTTGAACCCATTCCCAAAGATTTCCCTGCATATCAAAGAGTCCCCAGGTATTTGGTTGCTTGCGCTGAACAGGCTGAGGACCTGGTTGAGAAAGATTGTGGCTGTGCCAGGCGTGTTGGTTGAGGCATTTGGCTTCTGTCCCGCAACCAAATCTTCCTTTTCCTTCAGCTCTGGCGGCATACTCCCATTCTGCTTCCGTGCAGAGTCGGTAATCTCCCGGATACTGACGACTGAGCCAGCGTGTGTACTCCTGAGCCTGATCCCAGGAAATGTAATTGAGAGGTGCATCAACCCGATCTGGATTTTTCATTGTCCAGTGGTGTGATTCGGTTGGTTCTGAATAACGACAAGCACCAGCCTCCATACACAATCGATATTCGCCCACAGTGACTTCGTGATTGAGAATGTAATAGATCTGATTCATCGTCACTTCACGCTCTGGTGGTTTGCCAGGGCTACCCATCATAAAGCTGCCTGGCCAGATTGGAACCATCCCAGGTACAAGAGTGCGTGTCTCAAAGGACCATTCGTAACGAGCCTCCAGGCGATTTCCCTGTAAATCTTTGAGTTCGGGTAGTAGCGTTACCCGATACGTCATTCCATATAACCAGGGTTGATCCGGAATGAATTTCAGACTGGTCCCTTCTACCTGCAAGTTTCCCGATACTGGAATATTGCGAGCCCCTTGGGTTGCTTGAATCCTTACCGATTCTTTACTAACTGTCTGAGGATCCAATGGCTGACTTAGATAAACACTGATCGATTGGTCAGCCAGAACCTGGGTCTCTCCGTCAGTTGGATTGACCAGCACAACACTAGGAGGCCGCATCAAGGGAGGCGGTGAAGTTAGGAAGTTCCAGCTTAATTCACTTAGCATCTCTCCATTCCAGCCACGTAGAGGCTTGAGTAAGTTGACAGTGTAGGAAGTATCGTGAGCGAGTTCAGGATTGGGAGTGAGTGTGAGACTATTGCCCCTAGTACTTAGCCGGAGTGAAATTCGAGTACCTTCGGAATCAGCCAGTGCAAAACTCTCAGCGTTTAGGTTTTTGGAGTCTAGCGGTTGATTGAAGTTGAGTAGGATTAGTGTATCTGGAGAGACCGTGGCATTGGGAGCTGGAACCAGAGAATTGACGGAGAGTAGCTTTGGTGTCTGGCTGAACTCTGGAGCCGAGATTGGCTCAGAGATGGGTTCATTCTGTCTACTACTCGAGCTTTCACCTGTTGATACAGCAGGAAGTAGCTGTGGGGGATTTTCTGATGGTGAGGTCTTGCGTTCACAAGAGATCAAGAAGTGGAGCGACAGGACAGGTAGCAGATGGAACAGCCTCATGATCCCCCCTCGGACAAACAGCAACGATGGGGGTGGCTGATGCTGAAAGATAGCGAGACTAACGACCGAGCAATTGATTCATGTTCAGCATCGGTAGCAAGACAGACAGCGCAATGAAGCCAACAATTCCACCCATCAATAAAATCATAGTTGGTTGTAGCAGAGCCGTCAGACCCTCCAACAATCTACTTACTTCCTCCTGCATACGGTTTGCCACACGCTCTAACAACTCATCGACACGGGCTGCTTCTTCTCCAATAGCCACAACGTGCTGGACATAATCTGGGAAGTAACCAGTTCGACCCATCGCTGCTGAAAGTGGGATTCCCTTGTTATTGACTTCAATAATCATCTTGTTTAGCTGTTCGATCAGCAGTTGATTGACAACCACGTGTCGTGAAATTTCCAGAGCGGTCTTTAAATCCACTCCGCTCCCGAGCAAGGTACCGAGAGTTTGACAAAAACGAGCGATCAGTACCTTTTGCATCAGGGGACCAATCAGTGGTGCTTTCAGTTGCAGTTGTTGAAGAACTTTCTTGCCAAACTCGCTACGTAGAAAAGCTGAGAAACCGAAAATCAGGATTATCAACCCAATCAATACAAGGTACCAAGAGTGAACCATGAAATCGCTGAGTCCCATCAAAATTCTGGTGGGCAAGGGCAACAGGGTTCCTTTGCTGGCAAAAATCTGGGTGATCTTGGGCACGATGTAAGTGACCATAAAGACAACCACCAGCAATGAAAAAACCAGCATGAAGGCTGGGTAGATCATTGCTGATTTCAGTTTACCTCGCAGACGTTCTTGAGTTTCGTAGTAATCGGCAAGCCGTTTGAGAATTGTACCCAGATTGCCGCTGTTCTCTCCTGAACGAATCATGCTGACATACATCTCAGGAAAGATTTTTGGGTACAGCTGCAGCGCATCCGCCAAAGATCCCCCTTCAACAACACGTGCTCGGACTTCGGCCAGGATTTCTTTAAATCCCACCGCTTCAGTCTGCTCAATGATGAGTTGCAGGGCCTTGTCGTAAGGAATTGTAGCGTCCATCAACACTTCGAACTGTCGAGTGAAGAGAGTCAACGCTCGCTTGTAATTGGTTCTGCGTTTTGGGAGGAAGGAACGACTGGTGTTGCGGGAAACCCGAATTTCCTTGGGATAGAGCTGCTGAGAGCGTAGTCGCTGACGCAGGTCACTCTCACTAACGGCATCTTCAGAACCCTTGCGCAGAACCCCAGCATGGTCGAAAGCTTGGTACTGGTAGAGTGGCATGGTCGAGTCTCAACGAGAGTTGCGGTGGGGTTGAACCTGGTATTTCCAAACAGCACGCTGATGCTCCCGCAGGGTACGAGAGAATGCGCTACTACCGTCTCCTCGTGCAACGAAATAAAGATATTTCACACTGGCAGGCTGCAATGCACTATGAAGGGAGTCCCAACCGGGGTTACTGATGGGCGTTGGAGGTAAACCCATTTCTGTATAAGTGTTGAACGGCGTTGGGGTCTCTAAGTGTTTCCGTGTGAGATTACCATCAAAATTTGAAATCCCATAGATTACTGTTGGATCGCTCTGCATCTTCATCCCCAAGCGTAAACGGTTATGAAAAACCCCGGCAATCAACAGACGGTCTTCTGCTGTCCCCGTTTCTTTCTCAATCATTGACGCAAGGATCAAGAGTTGATGATCACTCAGCTTCTTACCCCTTTCAGCAGGAGTTTCTAAGCGTAACTGGATAAAACGATTATTGAATTCCTGAATCATCAGGCTCAAGATTTCAAGCTCGCTACTCTCTTGCGCGATGAAGTAGGTTTCAGGGTAAATAACTCCTTCCAGGGTTTTCAGGCCTTGAATTCCTGATAGCTTGCGCAGTGCAGAATCTGTAAACAGTTCATCGTAACGATTGGCCTGACCAAGACCCTGTTCCACAAGGCGGGCTGTAGCTTGTTGGTAGCTCAGGCCTTCCGGGATAGTAACACGAACTTGCAGGCCGCTACCGGAAACAAGGTGGTTGAGGAGGGCGGCATGGTTCCAGCGAGGATCTAACTGAAATTCTCCGGCTTGTAACCGGTGATGCCGTCCGTTGAGGCGAGCGAGAAATTCAAACCAGAGGGGTTGCTGAATCAGGTTAGCTTCTCGGAGTTGCTGAACAACTTGGGAGAAGTTGCTTCCGCGCTCGATTCGTACACGAATGGGTTCATCACCCTGGCCGATTGGAAGGTTCCAAAGCCAGATCAGATTGAGAGTTAACAGTAAGAGCCCTAACAGCAGCCCAATACGTTTACTAGCCAATCCCCTAAACAGAATTCCTGGTCGCTTCATGTGCAGCGGTTCCGGAAAGGTGGAGAGATCTGTCGGAAGGTACCTCGTATCTTGACATCAAAGAAGTCTCCACAGCGAAACCCTTGTAGCATCATTGTCAATGGCCCCAGTTGATCCTGGAGCTTTTGCGACAGCCGCACTTTCAGATCCAGATCAATTCTCGATTCCAAGAGGTTTCTTTCGTTGAGACGAATATTGCCGGTAACGCTTCCTTCCAGATCGCCATTCAGCGTCAGTTGACTGATCTCGATCAACTGCTGTTGCATTGAGATCACATACGACACCTCTGGTAGATTCAATTCAGTAATGGAGAGTCCGTTGAGCAGTGGGTGTTCCTGATTTAGGCGAAATCGGAAGTCTGTCATGGAGCCCTGCAAGGTGCCGATGGGTAGAGACTGCTGTCTTCTTTGCAGTTGTGTCAGGTTTTTGATCTCACTATCAAGCGACAACACTCCCGCTGGAAAGCCAAAGGGGAAAGTATTGGCCAGTGGTACTTGTTGCAGCATCAACTCATCCAAGGAGATATTCAGGGTATTCATCCCAGGCAGATCCACTGCAAGCTTGAGGTCAGACTGATAGAGTTGGGCCTGTACCCAGAATTGCTGAAATTGCAGAATGGGTAGGAAAGGCAGAGTTACTTGGTCCAGTTGGGCTAGAGTTTCCAACGGAAGCATCCAAAGCTGTGGAGGGCGTGGAAAAGTAACTGAGGGAGTAGAGAGGTGGGTCCATTCAAGTTGGAGTGGTTCGATCTCAAGCTGGAGGCCTGCCTGGCGTCGAGCCTGTGACTCTATATAGTTGGCAACGGCTTCTCCAGGAAATTGCTGACGAAAGCCGGCGAGCAGCGCCACAACCAGCAGTACTAGGACTGCAATGAATGTGAGCAGAACCTTGAGGATTAGCAGCGGTAGACGTTGCAAGCAGGCCTTTACAGATCAGGAGTTGGAGGAACGAGGACTCTGTTTGAAGACCTGAAAGTTCAAGCGCACCACACGACTTCCTGGAGCCACGCTGAAAAGAAGTTGCTCGATTTGAAGGACTGGCTGGTTATTTTCAAGCCGATACAGGACCTCCAACGCATCATCTAAATTCAGCTTGTCCAGGCGCACTTGGACACCATCCAGACCTTCTGGTGGGTTGCTGAGCGCATTGAGTTGCAGGTTGTCCTGAATCTTTAAATCACGAGCAACAGCTTCGACAAAAGCAGAAAGTGGCTGCTCCATTACTGGGGCAAGTGGCCGATTTTTCAGTTGGTTCCACTCACTGGCTAGCGCTTGCAACTGGCGTAGCTGTTGTCGCCGATTATCCAGTTGTTGTTGTAACAGTGCTTCCTGAGCAGCGAGCTGCTTTTGTACATACACCCCTCCAAAGGCCAAGCCAATGAGAAGCAATAAACCCAGCAGTAGTTGTTCACGAGGGGTCAGTTCACGCATGAGGACACGCGATAGAGTCAGAAGTAGAAAGAATACGTACCACTGGCGGCGATTTCCGAACTCGCAGTGGATTGCGAGTACAGTAATTGGCAAAGCCAGCATCGATGAAGCGGTAGGGGAGCTGTTCGTCCCGACCCGCTGGAATTCCAAGACGAGTGGTTTGCAGGACTTGTTCCGGACGATAGTCGGTATCCAGTAGCTCCAGGCTGTCTGCTATCAACTGTTGTTGATCCCAATCTGGAACCTTTAGTCCTAGAGAGCGACAGAGCAGGGTTTGTCCTGAGCAGAGTCGCTTTGAGTCACGAATCCGACCGGCGATACGATTGCGGTGCTGCATGGTTTGCACCATTGCTTGGGAAGTTGGATCGTCTGGAAAGAAGGGAAAAATGACCGCTGATTTGAGCAGCACGGCGTTACCTTCTCCCTGACAACTGAAGTTGAAGGAGTCGCCACCGTGCGCATAGTACATGTAGATGGTACCGGGTGCTTGGAAGAGAGCGTTGCGTTTGGGAGTCCAACCCAGCGAGGCGTGGCTGCCTTTCTCAGTCAGGTAGTAGGCTTCTGTTTCGATCAGCTGTGCCGCCAACCACTGTCCATCCAGGTGATGCCACAACACTTTCCCTAATAGATCTCGAGCAACTTCGCAGGCATCGCGATCAAAAAAATCCCGGTCTACGGGAGTCATTCGTCGATCAGTTCCATCCATTCATAGGGATCTTCCATCTCACCATACTGGATGCCAGTTAGGTTTTGGAAGAAACGTTGGGCAACAGGTCCGGTCTTTCCTTCTCCAACGAGAAAGCTCTCACCCTTCCAACTGAGTTCACCAACCGGAGAAATGACGGCAGCAGTTCCAGAACCAAAGATCTCCTTGATGGTTCCTTGACGCACCCCTTTGAGTACCTCCTCAATACGGATACGCCGCTCTACCATTGGTAGTCCCCAGTGGCGTCCAAGTTCCAGAACGGATCGACGGGTGATGCCCGGTAGGATGGTTCCGTTGAGTTGGGGCGTTACAATTTCATTTTCCATGACAAAGAAGATGTTCATGGAACCAACTTCTTCGACATATTGTCGTTCCACCGCATCCAGCCAGAGAACCTGTGTGTAGCCCTTTGCCTGGGCTTCCTTTTCAGCCAAATTGCTAGCAGCGTAGTTGCCTGCTGTCTTCGCTTCACCGACCCCACCAGGGGCAGCTCGGACGTACTTTTCTTCGACAATGATCTTGACTGGGTTGAAGCCTTCTGGGTAGTAGGGTCCGACGGGGCAGAGGATGATGAAGAACAGGTATTCCTTGGAAACCTTCAGTCCCAGTGCTTCTTCGGTAGCAAGCAGAGTTGGGCGGATATAGAGCGATGTGCCTGGTTCATTTGGAACCCAGTTTTGATCGGTACGCAGCAGCAGCTTGAGTGCTTGTAGTCCAGTTTCAACATCCAGTTCGGGTAGACAGATTCGCTGAGCAGTTCGTTGGAGTCGCTCAAAATTCTGCCGAGGGCGAAAGAGGCGAATCTTTTGATCAGCTCCTCGATAGGCCTTCATCCCTTCAAAGGCTGACTGACCATAGTGCAGCACCAGGGTGGATGGAGACATCTGCAGGTGTTGGAAGGGCTGAATCTTGGCAGAATGCCAGCCACCACGATCGCTACTCCAGCGAATCGCTAGCATGTGGTCCGAAAAGACGGTGCCAAAGGTTACCCCAGTCAGTGTGCTCGGTGGGGTCTTGCGTGCTTGCTGCGGAAGTAGTTCCTGTGCGATGTCCATGTGTGCGTATTGCTGGATGAGGAAGTGAGAAGCGGTCGAACTCAGCGGCTATTGAGGTACTGCATCTGGCGGTATACCTGCTCTTGCCGATACTCATCGTAATGCAACAACAGATAAGCTGTGGTTGAAACAGTACTTACGAGCAGCAGCAGGGCGATGCGTACAATCCACTTAGTATGTTGCATGGTTTCGGCCGACAAAAAAACTGAAATTATGTAGAAATCACTTCATGCTTGTCAAGCGGACGCTCTCAGAATGCAAAACCAACTGTGAAGACCATGGCTGCTGGTAGCCGCATCGAGGAGTACCAGCGGTCCCGACGTCCGTTTTGCTCTTCTTCCAGATTGGCTCTGAATTTATCAGGATCGTCATTGAATTTGATATTGTTATACTTGCTTTTGACCGAGTAGGACTGTTCGGAAGGGATTATCCATCGCAAGAAATCAAAGGAAGTAAACATGTTTTCAGAGATCTTCTGAAACCCAACCCCTACGGTGTAGACACTGGTTTCGATGGTCATGTCGTAGTAGGCTTGTGCTGGTTCATACTTGCCATTGACTACTACTCTTTGCCCATACTTGATATAACCACGATTATAAAGCTCCAATCGACGCTGCTCACTAGTACCTGCTAGGTAGAAGCCTTCCGCAATAAAGACCTTGGCATACACCGCTGTATTTATGATTCTGACATCCCCAATTCCATCTTTCCGTAGATCATCTAGAGCACTGAGAATATCAGAATCTACTAACTCCAAACCTACTACAATAGGGTCATAGTAGGCCCCTAGCACAATTCCTGGAGAGGTTAGCAATAGTGGGCTGAGTCCATACTGTATTCCGAAGAGGAGGGCGAAATTACGCTCAAATCGATAGCCTCCCAATTGAAGTGATTCTTCTGTTCCTGGATCGAGTAGCGGATCTTTATCCAGTGGAGATGCTGATTCTTCCTGTGCTCCCACCCACATGGGGACCGACAGAAACAGGAAGAAGAGCAGGATTAAACGCAGACGCATAGACTTGCTTCGCCGACAGGTTTGAAGGATAGTGCAGGACTTACACAAAATAGACCACAAATTTTTGCCGACTACCTTGCTATGACTAGCCTTGTGCGCATTGACCAGCAACTGCTGAGTAGCCTGAGCCAACGTGCTCATCAGCATTCACGACGACGTTTGAACCATAACTTTCATGAACCTCCAGATGTTGTTAACCGGATGCTCAACGCAATTGAGCCTGATAGCTATATCTGTCCTCACCGACACCAACATCCTCCATTGGAAGAATCTTTCCTGGTCCTGCGAGGCGCTGGGGCTGTGATTGTATTCGCAGACACGGGGGAGTTAGAGGACATCCTGGTGTTAGATTCAAGACGTCAGTGCTGGGGTGTAGAAATTCCAGCAGAGCGCTATCACACAATTCTCTCTCGAGCTGTCAGTAGCGTGTTTTACGAGGTCAAGCAGGGCCCTTATGATCCCCAGCGTGCCAAGGAATTTGCTCCCTGGGCCCCTTTGGAAGGCACTCCAGAGGCACTGGCTCATCTACAACGCCTACACAGATGGGTGGACCAGGCCCAGCAAATGTAACCTCGTCAAAAAAGTGGATTGACAAGTCCTAGAGGCTGGGAGATATTTTTCAGCCTATCTCCGCATCGAATGCCGACGTGGCGGAATTGGTAGACGCGCTAGATTCAGGTTCTAGTGGGGGCAACCCCGTGGAGGTTCGATTCCTCTCGTCGGCACCAAAATTCAAATTTTCCCATCTGATTTCAATAACTTAGTCTACTAAACAAGACTAGTTTTTTGCTAAACTTTTCTGATTTCCCCAAATTAATTCTGGAATAGTCATTACTCTAATCATTACTAATTGATTCTCGTCTGAATGATGAGCAGTTGGTGATTGAGGAAGGACATTCCATGGCATGGTTACGAACTCCCTCCCGACTCGTTCAGAATCCTCGTTCTGGTTCCTCTTTTTTCTTTCAAGTCTACATTCCCAAAGATTTGACTCAGCACTTTGATGAAATCAAATCCTTCCGTATCTCTCTTCAATCTGGTACCAAAGCACATTCGAGCAGATTGAGTAGAAATCTCTCAGCAAAAGTTGACACTCTCTTCAACGAAATCAGGTCAGGTATGCGTTCACTGACGATAGCAGATATCAAGGAAATCCTCAGAATTGAAATCAGGAAATCCATTCTGCACTCCCGTCATGTTCATCTGGGCACCAATGAATTCTCTGAAGAGTCAGTTCAGGAGAGTCTGAAACACCAACGCACCAGAAAAAAGAATCTCAAGAGTACTCTGCAGCAGAACCTGAAGGAGTATGAATCCAGAATTGATCAGACTCTGGAGGCAATTCTTTCCAGCAAGGAGATTGAGATTCATCGCAATTCTGTGGACTACAAGCAACTGAGAAGGAATTTCGTCAGGATTCACAATCTCAGACTGAAGTGGATTGAAGACCTGCTGGAGAACAAAGGCAGGAAAGATTCAGACTTGGAAGCAGAAGCAGAGACTCTGGTGGAGATCGATCTCTATGAGAGAGAGAACAAGGTTTATTCAACCCCAAATAAATCAATCAAAACAGTGTCTGGAGCAAACGGGGTTTTGGAGACGATTGAGGGTTATCTGGAGAGAACAGCAGAGAGAACCATTGAAGAAAAGAAGACAGTCCTTGAGGAATTCTGTGAAGTCACCGGAATAGACTCTATGGAGCAGGTATCAAAGGAGGTCATCAGAAACTACAGCACGGTTCAGTCTGGACTCCCTCTAAATCGAAAAAAGAACCTATTGACTGAGGAGTTCTTAGATAGATTGAAAGAACAAATACTTCATGAACTAGGGCCTGTCATCAATTTAGCCAAATGACCGCCGCTATCCAGTAGATACCCCGTAGAAAGGCACAGGCCCGCTGATCGTAATGGGTGGCAATCCCCCGGTATTGCTTCAGCTTGGCAAAGAGGTTCTCAATCAGGTGTCGCCAGCGGTACTTCTCTCGGTCGAACTCCCAGGGTTCCTTTTGATTGGACTTCGGTGGAATCACTGCTTCCACCTGGCGCTGTTCCAAGCGATCCAGGAGTCTTGCCTTTGCAGCGTAGGCAATGTCTGCCAGCAGTACCTGGATCTGATCGAGAAGGGCCTCCAGCAACACGTCAGCACCCTCCAGGTCATGGGCTTGACCGGGACTCAG